>CAZIYW010000032.1:0-44117 GCA_964543525.1 uncultured Fibrobacterota bacterium
CGGTTGAATGTCAAGTTCAATCAGGGCGCGCTTGTAGACCTTGAGTATGACGTCCAGCTTTTGCAGGTTATGTATGGCACTAACAATCCGTCATTGCGCACTCCCCGAATCCGTGAAGCGCTGAAAGTACTTTTCTCAATTGGCGTACTTCAGAAAGAAGAGGGAGTGCAGCTTGTGGCGGCGTATAATTTTCTGCGTATCCTTATCAATGGACTCCGTATGCTCAGGGGATCTGCCGAAGATTTATTCCTGCCACCGCAGGATTCGGATGAATTCGAGCATCTTGCCCGTCGTATGGGATATACCGAAAAGGATGGCCTTGCTGCATCGCAGCAGGTATATACCGAATTCGAAATGTATAGCGCCCAGATCCGGACATTTGTCGAGCGCCATTTTGGACGGGATTCTCTACCCGGTCCTCCCGGCGGGAATATCGCCGATATTATTCTTTCAGAATCGATTCCCCGGGATATTGCGAGCCGCATTCTTTCCAATGCCGGATTTAAAAATCCGAAAAGAGCGCTGACAAATATTCAGAAAATGACTTCCACAAAGGAGTCTCGGGATCTGTTCAGCCATCTGGCTGTACTTACTATTGATATGCTTCGTAATAAACCGGAACCGGATATGGCTTTTAATAACTGGCAACGTTTTACTGAGAGAATGGAAGCACCCAGGGAGCACTATCAGGAACTCCTTTCACAGCCAATGCGGTTAGATATCCTTTTGAGTATATTTTCATCCAGTCAATGGCTTGCAGACACACTTATCCTTAATCCCGATTTTTTCAATTGGATAACCACACCGGAGATTCTTCATAAAGAGCGTTCTCAGGCCGAAATTGAGAGTGAACTGCGCCAGATCGCAGTCTCATGTGATAATGATGGAGAGTGGCTTGATGAACTGCGGCGTTTCAGGAAACGGGAAATACTCCGTGTCGGAACCAGAGATATCTGCCTGCAGGTACCGATGCGGATTATCATGGCGGAACTTTCCACTCTTGCCGGAGGAATAGTACAGGTTACGCTTGAAGAAGCGTGGGAACAGGTTGCAATAGAACATGGTGTTTCTGAAGATGATGTTGATGTTTTATCTTCCTCGTTATGCATCATTGCATTTGGTAAACTTGGCGGAAATGAACTGAATTACAGTTCAGATATTGACCTGCTTGGGATTTACGATGTCCCCGACGCAGAAATCTGTTATGAACCTGCAGTGTTGAATATGATGTATTCACAGCTAATGGAAAAATTATGTAGTAATCTTTCCAACCATACCTCTGAAGGCTATGTATATCGTGTGGATATGAGGTTGCGACCCTATGGCCAATCCGGAACATTGGCGCTGTCGGTAAAAAAGCTGGTTGAATATTACCGGAAGACAGCAGCCCACTGGGAATTGCAGGCTCTTATAAAGATGCGTCCCATTGCCGGTAATCTTGTCATAGGACGCAACTTTAAATATGAAATAGCAGAGTTGCTTGCACAAGCATTTGATGAAAACACGGTAATAAAATCGATTGAACATATGCGATCGCTGGCTATTAAACAGTTATCCAGCCGGACAATACAAAAAATTGACATTAAAAACGGACGTGGCGGTATACGTGATATCGAGTTCCTTGTTCAGGGATTACAGATACTCAATGCCTGCGAAATGTCCGAGCTGATTAACAGCAATACCCTGGATGCCTTGCATCTGCTGGGGAAATCAGGTGTTCTGCCCTCCGAATGTGTTCAACGACTTGAACAGAATTATCTCTTCTTCAGAAGAATAGAACATTTCCTGCAATTACTCGAAGATCGACAGGTGCATACAATTCCCCAGGACAATAACGAAAGAACAGTCCTGGCAAAGCGGGTATTGGGTTCTGGGGCACAGTTGAAAGAGTTTGATAAGATGCTGGTTAAGGGATTAGAGGAAGTACGGTCCTATTATTCTCAGTTTTTAATGAGTAGATTAGAGAACAGATAACCTGGAGCAGTTTTTCGTTATTATATTGGAAAGTTAATACCGTCATGTCCGACTGGGCGGTTATCTGGAAGATTGGTAGCGGATGGATTATTCGTCACCCTTTCCGGGCCCCACTATGAGCATGTGGGAATGACGTATGAGACCGGTAAGACCTTAAAAAAACAGTTAGTTAATAGGATACTTCCCGTCAAAGCACGCGGAACAGAAGGTTCGCTTCTTCTTGGATACAACCGACAGAAGACCCTCAATGGAAAGATACCCCAGTGAATCAACGCCGAGGTACTCCCGGATTTTTTCAACACTTTTTTCAGAGGCAATGAATTTTTTTGTATCCGGCATGTCAATACCATAGTAGCAGGCACATTTGATTGGCGGTGAGGATATACGCAAATGTATCTCCTTCGGTTTTGCAGCGCGGATTAATCCGATAATTTTTTTCATGGTTGTCCCGCGCACAATAGAGTCGTCCACGATGACAATTTTCTTGTTTTTAATCACCCCTTTAACCGGATTGAACTTTATGCGCACACCAAAATCCCGTCCGGACTGTTCGGGAAGAATAAAAGTCCTGCCGACATAGTGGTTTCTGATAAGGCCGATATCAAACCGGATTTTTGACTCCTCGGAATATCCCAGAGCAGCAGTAGTGGATGAGTCGGGTACTCCGATAACCATATCCGCTTCAGAGGCCGGGTGCTCACGTGCAAGCTGTCGGCCGAGTTCACGCCGGATCTTATCGACATTCTCACCGAATACAAAACTGTCGGGCCGGGAGAAGTAGATAAACTCAAAAACGCAGTGGGCAGTTCTTTTTACCGGGCTGAATACCGGGACAGTGAATGATTCGACAGTATTTTTTTTAATACGGACCATTTCACCGGGATTGATCTCCCGTATGGTTTTTACTCCCAGCAAATCGAAGGCGCAGGTTTCGGAGGACATGAAATAGCTGCTGTTCAGCTTTCCAAGAAGAAGTGGCCGGACGCCATAAGGGTCCCGTGCACCATATAAAGTGTCTTTGGTAAGAAAGAGTATAGCATAGGCACCTTTTACATGTGAAAGTGCATCCAGAATCATCTCATCAATTATATGCCGTTTTGATTTGGCTATCAGGTGCATGATAACTTCTGTGTCCGTCGTTGTTGTAAAAATGGATCCCTCTTCCTCCATTTCATTGCGAACCAGCAATGCATTGGTAAGGTTCCCGTTATGCGCGCTTCCCAGTTGACCCGCCTTAAAATCGATAAGTACCGGCTGAGTATTTTTAAGACTTGATGAGCCGGTGGTAGAGTATCGGTTATGACCGATAGCATGCGGCCCCTTTAATTTATTCAGGATATCGGGGTGGCGAAAAACATGATTAACTAAGCCCATACCCGTATACCGGGTAAGTTTTTCGGTGTCCGAGACTACCATTCCCGAGCTTTCCTGACCGCGATGCTGTAATGCGTAAAGGCCCAGATAGGTCAGATTAGCTGCATCAGGATTGTTGTAAACACCAAAGACCCCGCACTCTTCATGGAATTTATCGTCAATATCATCAAACATATAGTGGAACACTCCGCTTAATGTATTGAAAAATATTTTTTTCAGGAAGGATAAAAATATCTTTTCAGGCGCGGTGAAACAATACCCAGTATCAGATATTTGTCTGATTATGAAGAGATAACATGCTTTGTATGTGCTATCGGTTAAGGTCGATACCTGTTGTATATATGGGTTAAATCTTTTCATCACTACTACTATTCTATCAGATTTTGCATAACAATATATTACCGGAATATTACCGGAGCTTTTTGACTGATTTTCTATGAATATATGTCGAAAATTATGTGATTATTTCAATTTGTGATGTATATTATAACCCGAAATAAAAACGGTTTTAACGACAAAAACGCAAAAAAAAAAAGATTTCTTCGGACTTCTTTTTTTTTACCTGGAAGTATCATTTTGGTGAAAGGTGAGTTTTTTTGAAGGGATTTTTAGTACTTGAAGACGGTACTGTCTACCGCGGGGAATCCTTTGGTGCGCCAGGAGAAGCATTGGGAGAGGTTGTATTCAACACCAGCCTGACCGGCTATCAGGAGATCCTTACCGACCCTTCCTATAAATCTCAGATTGTTACTATGACCTATCCTTTAATTGGCAACTATGGGGTCAATGAGGAGGATGTTGAGTCGTCCCGTATTAATGTTGAGGGTTTTGTGGTAAAGGAAGCGTGTAGATATCCATCCAATTATGCTTCGACAAAGTCACTGGGTAATTACCTTCAGGAGAATGATATTATAGGTATTGAGGGTATTGATACCCGTGCATTGACCCGGCATATCCGCCTCGCCGGTGCCATGAAAGCCGTCATTTTCGCGAGCGAAAATGAGCCGGATGTCGGTGAACTGGTACAGAAGGCAAAAGAGTGGCAAGGCCTGGTTGGTGTTGATTCGGTAAAGCATGTAACCTGTACTGAAAAATACCGGTTCAACGGTACACCGGGGCGTGATTCCGGAGGTGAAGATACCTATAGGGTTGTTGCGTTGGATTTTGGAATCAAAAATAACATTCTCCGTATATTACGCAGACTGGGATGCAAAGTAATTGTGGTTCCCGCCACCGTCACTGCAGCAGAGATTACGGCAGAGAATCCCGATGGGGTCTTTCTGTCCAACGGCCCGGGTGATCCGGCTGCAGTTACCTATGCGGTTGACACTATCAGAGAGCTTATAGGAACGGTGCCGCTATTCGGGATCTGTCTTGGTCATCAGCTCGTGACTCTTGCACTGGGCGGTACAACATACAAACTGAAGTTTGGTCATCATGGTGGAAACCATCCGGTGCGAAATGAGCAGACGGGCGTAATTGAAATTACCGCCCAGAATCACGGTTTCTGTGCTGACATCGAGAGTGTGAAACAATGCGGAGCAGAAATAACCCACATTAATCTCAATGACAACACCTGTGAGGGGCTTGCTGATTATTCACGGAATGTATTCTCAGTGCAGTATCATCCGGAGGCATCACCCGGTCCGCATGACTCGGGATATCTGTTTCAGCAGTTTATTGCAATGATGGCGAGTAATAAAAAGTAGTGAACCGAAAATAACCGGTTACAGGGAATAAACAGGGGAAAATGGAATACCTGACAAGAGGAAAGAAAAAGGTATATGCCAAAGAGAAATGATATTCACAAGATTCTGATTATCGGTAGCGGTCCTATTGTTATCGGTCAGGCCTGTGAGTTTGATTATTCAGGCACACAGGCGTGTAAGGCATTGAAGGAAGAGGGATACGAGGTTATACTGGTAAATTCCAATCCCGCCACGATTATGACTGATCCCGATATGGCTGATAAGACCTATATCGAGCCGATAACGATCGAGATTGTCGAGAAGATAATCGAGCGTGAGCAGCCTGATGCACTGCTGCCCACCATGGGCGGACAGACCGGTTTGAATACCGCTATGGAGCTGGCTGAAAACGGTATTCTCTCAAGGTACAATGTGCAGCTTATCGGTGCGGATCAGGAAGCGATAAAGCGTGCTGAGGATCGCAGTGAGTTTAAGGCGGCCATGAAACGGATCGGTCTTGATCTCCCGAGAAGTGAATTCGCCTATAATGTGGAAGAAGCATGGGAAATTGCGCGTAAGATCGGATTTCCCATAATTGTACGCCCCAGTTTTACTCTTGGTGGAACGGGCGGTGGTATCGCCCGCAATGAACAGGAGTTTGAACGAACGGCCAAGCAGGGCCTGCATTACAGCCGTATCAATGAGATACTTCTGGAAGAGTCGGTTATTGGGTGGAAAGAATTTGAGCTGGAGATTATGCGTGATAAAAAAGATAATGTGGTTATAATTTGCTCTATTGAGAATCTCGATCCCATGGGTATTCACACCGGTGACAGTATAACCGTAGCTCCGGCCCAGACATTGAGTGATCGCCAATATCAGCAGATGCGTGATGCGTCGATAGCCATTATCCGTGAAATCGGGGTGGAAACCGGCGGCTCGAATATTCAGTTCGCGGTACATCCGGAAACCGGCCGGATGGTGGTTATTGAAATGAATCCCCGGGTCAGCAGGAGCTCCGCACTGGCAAGTAAAGCCACCGGATTTCCTATTGCAAAGTTTGCCGCAAAACTTGCCGTGGGATATACCCTTGATGAGATTCGTAACGACATTACCCGCGAAACACCGGCGTCATTTGAACCGACCATTGACTATTGTGTGGTGAAAATACCACGTTTCACTTTTGAGAAGTTTCCCGATGCCGATTCCAGCCTGGGAGTACAGATGAAAGCGGTCGGGGAGACCATGGCAATCGGACGGACATTTAAAGAATCCCTGCAGAAGGGATTGCGGGGTCTCGAAATAGGCCGGGTCGGATTTGAAAGTATAAAATACCGACATTTGGATAAAGCGACTGTCTTTCAACTCCTGAAGGAATTACGCTACGATCGGGTGTTTCTCGTGCGAAGGGCACTGGAGTTCGGCAAGACTGTGGAAGAAATAGCCACCTGCACCGGTCTCGACCCCTGGTTTATTAACAACATGAAAGATATTGTCGACTTTGAGGAGCAGATTACCCGGGATATCCTTCATACAGATACTGAGACGCAGAAAACTTTTTTTAAAAAAGCCAAGGAATGGGGCTTTTCCGATGCTTATCTGGGAGCGTTGCTTGAATCTGATGAATTGTCAATACGAAAACTCCGTAAAGAGCTTGGTGTAACAGCGGTCTATAAATTGGTTGATACCTGCGCCGCTGAGTTTGAGGCCTATACGCCCTATTACTACTCAACCTATGAATCCGAAAATGAGAGCACGGTTTCCGACAGAAAGAAGATAGTTATTCTCGGCGGCGGTCCCAACAGAATCGGTCAGGGAATCGAGTTCGACTATTGCTGCTGCCAGGCATCCTTTGCTCTGAAGGAGCTGGGGTATGAATCTATCATGGTGAACTCCAATCCCGAGACGGTAAGTACCGATTATGACACCTCGGATAAACTCTATTTTGAGCCGCTTACCTTTGAGGATGTCATGAATATTATTGACACTGAAAAACCCTCCGGTATAATTGTGCAGTTTGGCGGTCAGACACCTTTGAATCTTGCCCGTCGTCTGGTTGATCAGGGAGCGCCTGTTATCGGCACCAGTGTTGATTCCATTGAGCGTGCCGAGGATCGGGATGAGTTCGCGGCAATGATACAGAAACTCGAACTGCAGCAACCACCCAACGGTATGGCTGAAACACCGGAGGAAGCTGCAGATATTGCAAACCGGATCGGCTATCCGATACTTATCCGTCCATCCTTTGTGCTGGGCGGCCGCGGCATGCGAATTGTTTACGAAGAGAGTGAGCTGCAGGAATTTATAGCCGAAGCAAAGGAAGCCGGCGAGGATCGTCCGGTCCTTATCGATAAGTTTGTCGGCGACGCTATTGAAGTGGATGTTGACGCGGTATCGGACGGTATTGACTCCATGATATGCGGTATCATGGAGCATATTGAGGAAGCGGGGATACATTCGGGTGACAGCGCGTGTGTACTCCCGCCGCATACCCTGTCAACACAGATAGTAGATGAGATTCGGCGTATTACCAAAGCTATCGCCAAAGAGCTCAGCGTGGTAGGTTTATTAAACATTCAATACGCAATCCATGAGGAAAGCATCTATGTGCTTGAAGTAAATCCGCGCGCATCACGTACCGTCCCCTTTGTCAGTAAAGCCACCGGGGTGCCCTGGGCTAAAGTTGCCGCCAAGGTAATGACCGGTATTCCTCTCAGTGAAATTGAGGAAGCAGTTGAGCGGGAGATTGAATACTTTGCAGTAAAGGAATCGGTTTTGCCCTTTAATAAGTTTCCAGGTGCTGATACCATGCTCGGGCCGGAAATGAAATCAACCGGTGAGGTCATGGGGCTTGACAGGAATTTCGGACTTGCCTACGGCAAATCGCAGGAAGCTGCTTATAATCCGCTGCCGCGTCACGGAAAAGTGTTTGTCAGCGTCAGAAACAGTATGCGCCGAAATATCATTTTCATGGTGAAGAAGCTTGCCGATCTCGGTTTCCAGATTTTAGCCACGGAAGGTACCGCCAAGGTGCTGCGAAGCAGCGGGGTGAATGCAAAACGGGTATATAAAATCGGTGAGGGAAAACCGGATGTACTTGATTTACTGAAAGCAAATGCCGTTGATCTGGTTATCAATGTGCCTGCGGGCCGTAAAGCTCTCATTGATTCCAAACCGATACGCAGCGCTGCCGTGTCACAGAACATTCCCTATATTACCACCCTGCAGGGTGCCCAGGCCGCAATCAGCGGCATGGATTCGCTCGAAAATACCGGCTTCTCAGTAAAGTCAATTCAGGAATATTGTGCGGTCGATCACAGTAAAAAGAATATGACTGAGGATTTTACCGTACGAAAAAAATTGTTCAGCTGAGTGCCGTTACTGCTCGAATATACTATTTTCATTACTCATTCATCCCTGTTTGGGATGGGTTTTTTACTTTTCCTTTACTGTCACATTAGAAAATCATGTATTGCATAGACCAGGAAATATGTACCTTCTGTGCCGGCTGTTCGGCTCTCTGTCCCGCTATGGCGATTGTTATATATGACAGTGAGAGTCGGATAACCGAGTTATGCATTGATTGTGGGAGGTGCGAGCGTTTTTGCCCGGTTGGTGCGATTTGTAAAGAGGAAAATGTCGATTACGAATGAAAAGACGCGCACGAGCACGAATGAACATACATAGGATTTCTCAAGGTATCATAAAACGATAATGACTGATAACTATGACATCATCATAATCGGCGCCGGCATCGCAGGATTATACTGCGGAATCAGACTCGCCGAGGCAGGCAGGTCAGTCTGTATTATCGATCGTAAAAAGGAAATCGGGCTACCGGTTCGTTGTGGGGAAGCTACGGGTAACCGGAAAGAGCTGTCGCGGTTTATTGATATTGATGAGTCCTGGATTGCCCGTGATTTTCATGGTCTGGCAGTCCATTTCAACGGAAAAAAGAGCCTTGCCAAGGACATTCCCGAGTGTGGTGTTATGCTGTACCGGGATCGCTTTGAGCGGGCTCTTAGCGAGAAGGCACGTGAGAAGGGCGCGCAGATACGGCTCAATACCAACGCTGAGGGTCTGATGTATAATCAGGAGGATTGTAATGGTGTCGTTCTTGACTCCGGAGAAGAAATCGTCGGTACAGTAATTATTGGAGCCGATGGCGTCGAAAGTAAAATCGGCCGTCTTGCCGGTATCACTGAAGTCTTAGCCTTACGGGACGCTTTTTCGAGTCTGCAGTATCGTATTGAAAGTGATTTCTGCAATGATGAGTATCTTCACTTTTTTATCGGTTCCCTAGTTATTCCCGGAGGGTATATATGGGTATTTCCCAAATCGGATTCCGAGATCAACATCGGGGCAGGTTTGTACCGTGGTAACACCGGTCTTCACGGAGTCAGGCACCTGCTGGACAGGTTCATTGCGGAACAGATACCCCGGGCACAGAAACGCAATCTGATAACCGGTTGTGTCCCTTTGGCAGTCTGTCCTGCAATTCTGGCAAAGGATAATGTAGTTGTGGTCGGTGATGCCGCCCGGCAGGTGAATCCTCTTACTGCCGGTGGTATTATGAATGCGCTGGAAGCGGCTGATCTGGCGGTAGGGGCAATCCTGAATAATAAACCCGCTGTGGATACCGGCCGGATTAACCGTGAGTACTCGCGGGTGTGGCGTAAAACACAACGCAGGTACCAGAAAATGTTCTATCTCTGCAAAGAGATGTTTCTTGACTGCTCGGATAAAGATATAAATCTGCTGCTGCAAAAAGTAGAGAAATTCTATACGAAAGCAGATCGTTCCACCCCATTTACTTTCCCTCTTATCACCTTTCTTCGGATAGCCATACTTTTCCTGCCAAAGATGATAAAGCATCTGAGGGTGCTTTTCAGATAACCGTGAATTAGATTTATAAGAGGGAGTTATAAATATGAACCGTAAAACGGTATTACTCTGTCTCTGCGTGTGTACCGGATATCTTTCCGCTATCGGTCAAGTTTCAGAGCCGCAGTTGCGTATGACTCTTCCTGCAAGCTGGGATGAAAACTGGTTCGGCTCTCCCGCAGTGTATGATCTTGATGGTGACGGTGACATGGAGATTATTGCCGGTCGCCACAGTGTGCTCTATGTCTGGGATGCAACCGGTACGTTGTTGTGGCGCGCACCGGTAGGGGAGAACAGTACTTCAACCAACGACCATGGAAAATCGCGCCAGTATGCAGCGCCGGTTGTCGGTGATCTTGACGGTGACGGTAACGGTGAGATTGCTGTATGCTACGCCGATTCAGTTTCAGTGTATGACCATGCAGGTATTCATCTTCCCGGCTGGCCGCAGAACTTTCCCGGTTCTACAAATGAAATACGTGCAATTGCAGGTTCGGATCTGGATCGCAACGGCACTGTGGAGATATTGGTAATTAAAACATCTGAAGCTCCGGTAACTGTTGTATGGGATATTCAGGGTAAGGTTATTACCGGCTGGCCACAGGTGGTCGGGTATGAGGACTGCGAAAATTTCGGTGGCTACAACCAGAATATCGGTGCTGCAGATCTTGACGGTGACTCCATTCCCGAAATAATCAGCTCCTATGATATGTGCTATATCGGCATTATGCGGCCCAATGGCGCACCCGTTGAATCCCATTCCATGTTTTTTCCTGCAGGTCCCTGGGTATGCAGTGTTCCCATGTTTCACGACATTGATTTGGCAAAGCAGGGGTGGGGGCCTAATATGGAAGATCGGGACGAATTTACCGATTCACCTCCCAGCTTCGGCGATATTGACGGCGACGGTATACTCGAACTGGTTCTCTATTCCGACCACGAGCTGGCCGGTGAATATATCAATCGCGGAAACTGCCTGTGGGTGTTCAACGCCGACCTTACCCGCGTTCCTGGATTTGAGACACCAATTTGTTCCGGTATGCCGCTCTTTACCGAGTGGCAGAACAATATCGTCCAGGTCGCACCCGCTGTTGCTGTCGCAAATATTACCGGTGATAGCCGTCCCGAAATAGTCACCCCATCCTACGATGGGATCATGCGTTGCTTCTCGCCCGATGGTGATTCCATGTGGGCCTACTCCTTTGATGTTCCAGGCGATCCTTTTATCGGTGCCAGCGGTCCGGTTATCGGAGACCTCAATAATGATAATATTCCGGAGGTCATCTTTACTACCTACTCAATCGACCAGGATAAATCGCACCTTATTATTCTTGATAATACCGGCGCAGAGCTGCATAAGGTTGCCATCTCAAAGCGGGGCAGCATGAGCCCGCCGACTCTCGCGGATGTTGACGGGGATAAGCAGGTTGAAATAGTCCTGTCGCTTAAAGATGTCCTTGGTGGAGGGGATGGTGGCGTGCAAATCTGGGATGTAGCATCTGCAAAAGATAATCTGCTTCCCTGGCCTACCGGACGGGGGAACAATTTACGGAATGGACTGCCCGCCAATATTGGAGTGAATACAGGTATTAAACACTTTTCAGGGCATAAAAAAGGCTTTATACTTCCAGTACATACTCAAGTGCAGGTGTTTAATGTCAAAGGTCAGATAATCTATAGTAAATTAATGCAGGGTAAGGAAGAGCTTGGTGTGATTTTAAGTGATATTGAATTGCTTCCGGGGGTGTTTGTGGTTTCTGTGCTTTTGAATAAAAAGCACTTATATAATAAGATTATCTATTTCAAATGATATTATGGCTTTTCATATAGAAATTAAATAATTAAACTAGATTTGATAAGAAAAGAGATACTATACCTATTCCTTATAAAAAAGTGAGCAATTCGTTAAAGGAGGTGCCCTATGCCTTTGAAATTAACAGCATGCTTTCCATTGTTACTAACCGTTATTTTAATTCTCACCTGTGCGCTTAATGATACATTTGTCAGTTTAAATGAAGCAGAGCAGATAGTAATAAAAGTAATATGTAATTTAAGTACCTCGGGAAAAAAGATATATAAACTGCCCGATGTATTACAAGCTGGAGATATCGTTAAAGCGGCGGATTCTACAAAATATAGAGTTGAGAGAGAATGTTGGTTTTTTTATCTGGATGATATCCCTGAGGCAAAATTTGCACATCCGGTTCGATATGTATTCGTATATTGTGATAACGGTGGATTTGAAATTATCAAAGAATCATGGTGGCCTCATTTGCTTGACTCAATGGTTGAAATTGCCAGTGGAGTTACTTATAAGCAAGAAAAATAAAAAGATTATAGGTATTACTAATTACTAATTAAAAGATTATTACTCACAAACTAAAAACCTTACTGTTTTGCCTAAATTCTCAGTTCTCATATTGCAGAGATAAGTTCCCGCCGAAAGATTGTTTTTATCTTTTAATGAAACAGTATGATGCCCTGCAGTAATCGGGCCGTTGAAAAGCTGCCGTATCAGTTTCCCCTGAACAGAATACAATTGTAACGTAACATCCGGATTGGTGTTATCCGGCACCGTAAAATGGATACGGGAGTTTGCATAGTAAACGTTGAATGATTCCACCGGTATTGCGTTGGTTATTACCGGTGTTATCTCAGAGCGTATCTCGAAATCATCGATTGCGATGTCGCTGCACCAGTTTGCACCGGTAATAGCTCTGATCCTGAAACCAACCCGATCACCCACATAATCGACCAGGCTCTGCTTGACTTCAAACCATTGGTTGCCCTGGTCACCGTTGATATGGACCACATCATTGAACCACTCGCCGTCAACATTGACATCGATAAACAGTGCTCCCATGGAGTCAAGGGCGCTGTACATATGCGCCCAGAAAACCAGCATGGGATCCGGAAAATTTGAGATGTCGTATTTAGCGGTAAGAATTGATGCCTCTTTGCCGGGACTGTGGCCGTCACCGTTGGCGTTTACATAGAAGTACCAGTCATTGCCCGTGGTATGATCACCCTCCGGGCCTGTCTGGTCCGGATCATGGCCAACACCGTTATTTGATGGTGTCGGGCCTGAGATAAGGTTCCAGTCAAGGTCATCGCCTTTATGCTGAACCCAGCCTGCGGGCAAACCGATAAAATCATCGAAATTCTGAGTAAA
The DNA here is from genome assembly GCA_964543525.1 of uncultured Fibrobacterota bacterium. Classification (GTDB taxonomy): domain Bacteria; phylum Fibrobacterota; class Chitinivibrionia; order Chitinivibrionales; family JANQEN01; genus CBDVBE01. The sequence goes on from CAZIYW010000032.1 coordinate 13,093, forward strand.
CGGCAGGTCGGTAATGACAACACCTTCAATGACACTGAACTGCGCACTTTCATCAACCACCGTGTCGTAATCGATGCTGGTGATTTTTATACAGTAGTCATTGCCCAGGTCGAGATCATTGGCTATTTCTACATATTCTCTTCCGTCATTTTCAGTGGAGGCAACCAGTGTTTTTACTTCAGCACCACCTTTATACAAATCAATTTTAACGTTACCGTCAACATTACTCTGCCACTTTGTCAGGTTAAAGGAGCCGCGATCCCATCGTGCACCGTTGCCCGGCAGGGAAACATCCATGTACAACGCGTTGGTGCCGGCAAAATAGTGTGGTGGCCCGGAAGGATCGCCGGACCAGCCGTACGCGTAGTATCCCACCTCCGCTTCAGCCTCAGTAAAGGCCTGGTTCAGCTCTTTTTCTTCCTGTATAGCTTTCCTGATAAAGGCCTTGAACACATTTTCCGACACGACCACCTTAAGGTTCTGATCGCCACCGGCAAAAAAGTAGGTGCCCTCAGACATCATGGTAGGCTCAAAGGGATTGTTATGCACAAGACAGGAGTTGAAAATCATGATACGGCCACGTATATAGGGGCCGAGATTCTGGAAATCGGTAGAGGTAAGGCTGCCGCCGGAAAGCATGATAAGCTGCGTGTTACCGTGTCCGACCCGCCCCCAGATTTTCAGCCTGGGGCAGGAGAGATAATTTTTAATTGTAGTTGGATTCTCATCGCCGTAAAACAGCGTTTTGGTTTTTAGACCGTAACCTTCAGCGATCTGTCCAGCGTATTCAATAGCGGGCTTTGCCGACTGAAATTCCGTTATACAGGTGGAAAACAACGCAACAATATCCGGATCCGGACACGTGTAACATTCCACGGTATGATCCGTTTCCTCCACATAGTCCTCTATAACTGCCACAACCTTTGCATTGTCAAGCTCCAGGCGGTAACAGAGACCGAGGTAAATATCCGATCGGAAAAGATACACCACAAGATACTCCTCGATACCCCGTGCATCGGTGTATACGTATACATCTGCTTTATAGTAAGGATAAGTGCTGTTTTGCAGTTCCAATGCGTCAGTAACCAGGTTCTGAATTTTTTCAGTGGCTATACGCTGCTGTGCGTCATTTTTGTAGGTAATGGTAAAGGTTAATTCCTCCCCTGAAAGAATAAGAAAGAGGAGACAAAGAAAAAAAACGCCTTTATGTATGAATACATGGCGCGATTCAATTTCCCCGAGTATGTAGTCCGGTTCCTATTTAACAATTGTAAACGCCTTTTCTGCGCTTTCAGTTCCACCCTGATCTTTTATTACAGCTATATAGGTACCTTCATTGACTTTCTGACCGTGTGAAGTGATTAAATGCCAGACACGTGCCTCAGGCGACTGATATATAAGCTTTCCCAGGGGATTGAATATGGAGAGTGTCCAAATCGGAGATTCACCAGGTGTATTAAAAAATACCCTGTCCGAGGTTATCAGGACAGTAAAACCGTTAGTGGTAGACGATGGATTATTGGACATATCTGTCACGCCGAACTTCAGATAGTAGGGTGATGAGCCGTCACCGGTCCAGCCCCAGGCATTGGGATAAGTTTTTGTGGCCTGCTGCATTGCTTTGCTCAATTCCATCTGCTGCTTTACTGCATAATTGAAAAACGAGGAAAAGACTTCCTCCTTACCTCCCGAGAGGCTTATGTCCCCTCCTGCGAAGAAGTAAGCCCCTGCAGCCATCATGGCCGGTTCAAAAGGATCATTGTGGCATTTGCAGGAGTTGAAAATAAAGGTTTTTCCTTTTATATCGTCCGCCATACCGGCCAACTCACTTGCCGTCAGTTTGCCCTGGTAGTCATTGAATGTTATGCCGTTTGTTGTACCATGCCCGATTCGGCCCCACACCTTGAGATTTTTACATGCGAGCCAGTTGAGCATGGTCTGTTTTGTCTCACGGTGGCCAATAACGAGCTCTGATTTTATTCCCTCGGCGATAAGCATATTATATGTTCCCCAGCCGTGCTGGATAGCGCCGGGAAACAACGCATCTTCTATATAGGAAATAACTGCTTCAATCTCGGGATTGGGACAGGTACCGCACAGTTCTTCCTCACGGCTCTCCTCAACATAGTCAGGGGTTACCCTGACAATCTCATTGCCCTTATAGTCAAGGCGATATACAGTCGCCTCATAGCAATCCGATCGGAACAGGGTGACGACGAAATAGTCTCCCCTGTAGACCTTTACCGTTGCCTGAAAATAGGGGGCGTGTTCTTCATTGAGACCAAGGGTATAACTTACCATCTCCGTGATGGTATTTTCAGACATCCTCGGCGCATCGTCCGTATAGATAATGTCATAATTGATTTCAGCGGATGCACACACGAACAGGATAGCTGCTGCAAGTATGCTTTTAATACACAGTTCCATAATGCACCTCTCTCTCTCCCTCTTGTATTGTTTATACGGATTTTTTGTTTTGCCGTATATACACATGATTATTTTTGAATTATAACGGTTATCGATTTATAATATTTTCCACTTTTCATCCGGCATATATAGGTACCTGCCGCAAGGCTGTTATCATCTTTCTGTAATGCGATACTATATGTTCCTGTCTGTGCGGGACCGTCAGCCAGTGTGCGGACCAGTTGTCCCTGCGTTGAATAGAGACTGATCGTCAGATGATCATTTCCGCATTCAGGTAAACAGTATACAATATTGGAATTTTTATAGAAAAGGCCGTATGCTGTAACCGGTTCCTGGTGCGCGGTAATCGAAGTGGGAGCTTCCCCGACTCTGAAATCATCGAAAGCAATATCACTGCACCAGCTGGATCCGGTTTTACCGCGGAGGCGGAATCCTACATTGCTGCTGTTGAAGTCTTTAAGGTTCTTCGTTACTTCAAACCACTTGTCACCCTGATCGCCGCTGATATGCACCACGTCGTTTGTCCACTGGCCGTCCACACAAACATCGACATACAGATCGCCCATTTCATCATTTGCACTGAACATGTGTGCCCAGAACCTCAACTCCGGAGAGGTGAGACCGGTCAGGTTGAATTTGGGCGTTATCAATGAAGCCTCTTTTTGCGGGCTGTTGCTCCCTGAAGCTTCGACATAGAAATAGTAAGCACTGCCGGTGGTGTGATCACTTTCCGGGCCTGTTTTATCGGGGTCGCAGTCAACACCTTTTCTTGATGGTGTCGCGCCGGTAATAAGTATCCAGTCAATATCATCATCCTTCGCCTGTACCCAGCCCTTGGGCAGACCCAGCACCTCGTCGCAATTCATGTCGTAGGGGAAGACAGTGACAACTTCACCGCCGGTAACACTGAAATTCTTGCTTTTATTCACCAGCGTATCATACTTGATACTGGTTATCTGAATTGTATAGTCATCTCCCGGTGTCAAGTCATCATCGATTTTGATTGACTCGCTGCCGTCATTTTCCGTTGAAGCTGCCAGTGTCTTAATCACAGAGCCGCCTTTGAACAGCTCTATTTTTACGTTGCCTTCAACGTTGCTTTCCCAGGCCGCCACGTGGAATGTACCCACATCCCACTGCTCGCCGCCTCTGGGAATGGTGATATCCATGTAGAATGCCAAATCAGCCTTGAATACATAGGGAGGGCCTGAGCCGTCACCGGACCAGCCGTACTTATAGTACTGCATCTCTTCCTCGGCCTCTTCTCCGGCCTGCATCATCTCCATGCGTTCATCCAGTACTTTCCTTATAAATGCCTTGAACACATTCTCTGAATAGAGCGACTCAATATTTTCGTCTCCGCCGCCGAAAAAGTAGCCGCCTGCCGCATAGACACCCTGTTCAAACGGCGCATTATGGATACTGCAGGCATTTAAAACGAGCGTCATATCCTTCACGCCGTTCGGAAGAGCCTGCAAAAAAGAGGAGGTTATCTGCTGGCCGCCATACACCTGAATTAACTGGTTGTTGCCGTGTCCCACAAATCCCCAGATCCTCATTTTCGGGCAGGACAGATAATTACCGATATTTGTCGAGGTCTGTTCACTCATAAGAAGTGTCTTGGTTTTTAATCCGACCCGTTCCGCAACCATCGTGGCATATTCTATGGCCTCTTTTGCGGTAGTGACTTCAGTGATACTGGTAGAAAAAAGCGCCTCAACTTCCGGGTCCGGACAGGAATAACAGATATCAGGATTGTTATACTCTTCAACATAATTGTCGATGACTGCAACGACTTCCGATCCCTCAATCTCAAGCCGGTAGCATAACACCAGGTAAATATCTGATCTGGTTAGAGACACGACGAAATAATCTTCAATTCCCTTTGCGTTGGTATAGACGTTAACATAGGCTTTCGAATAGGAGACCGTTGTGTCTTCCAGTTTAAGGGCGTCTATGACCATCTGTTTGATCCTCTCCTGTGTCATTCGCGATGCTGCATTGTTCATATACCGGGTTTCAAAGGTAATCTCTTTACTCCAAAGAGTATAGACTAAAGTAATTAAGACTATAGAAATTTTAAGATAGAAACGCATAATGCTTATCCTCGCATATCTGGTAAGTCTTTATAGTTTAACAGGTTGAAAACAGATAACAGGTGTGAAAATCTTATCCGCCCCCCCCCTACAACCTCTCTCTAAACCCTAATATAGTACAGAAGTTCATAATAATATCGTTTGATGCGATATGCTGGGTAAAAATCGTACACATTTCGTGTACGCTGGATTGCCTTGGATTGGGTGTTTTTTTTGTGGTATTTAACGCGAAAATCAAGATAGAATTTGAGTTACGTACTATATTTTTAAAATTCTGTCAATTTAGAAAAGATCATTGGATGAACAAATTAAAAAACTCCTCTTATACGTATAAAAGCTTTGAATTATAACACTAAATAATATATACTAAAAGCATCAAATAAAATGCTAATTTAATGCTTGAAAGGTGAATTTTATGCCCTTAAGTATAACCGAAGATATCAGGTCTATTACTGATTTAAAAAGAAATACCAATGCGGTCCTGGAGCAGATTCAAAAGAGCAAACGTCCTGTTATCCTTACAGTAAACGGCAAGGCAGAAGCAGTACTACTCAATGCAAAGGAATTTGAAAAGATTTCCAGTGCGTTCAATTTACTTAAATTGCTTGTGCCATCAGAAGAAGATGTCAGAGACGGTCGGTATAAAGAGGCACGATCATTCTTTAAGGAATTCAAACGTGATAAAAAGATATAAGGTATATATAACTGACCATGCACAGGATGATTTGGAGCATATTTTCTACTATATCGCGGATGACAGTATAAATAATGCCTCAAGATTTGTACTTGAACTTGAAAAGAAAGTATACTCACTTGAACAATATCCGAAACGGCACGCACTGATACCTGAGAATGAATTCTTTGGAACGAGCTACCGTCATTTAGTGCATAAAAAATATCGAATAATTTATCGTGTCACTGATAAAGCGGTATTTATATTGAGAATACTACACGGGGCGAAAATACTGGAGCTATAGTAAGGTTTATTTAACAATTTACTGACTGTTCTCGTTCTTTTCCTTATCCTCATCATAAATAACGATGAGGATGTTATACAGGTATAGTTATGAACTTAAACCATTTCCCCAAACAATCCCTCGGCTTCTTCCCGACACCGCTGGTTGAGCTTCCACGGCTCTCTGAGGCGTTAGGCGGTCCGCATTTATTTATAAAACGGGACGATCAAACGGGCCTGGCTTTTGGCGGCAATAAAACACGGAAGCTTGAATATCTTGTGGGTGAAGCGATCGCTCAGGGGTATGATACATTAATAACCGGTGGGGCGGAGCAGTCCAACCACTGCCGCCAGACTGCGGCTGCTGCCGCTGCTGCGGGTTTATCCTGCCACCTCGTACTGGGCGGTGAGCCGCCTGACGTACCGAATGGCAATATATTGCTTGATCAATTATTTGGTGCAGAGATCCACTGGAACGGTAAGTTCCGCAAAGGGGAAAAAATACCTGAAATTGCTGAAGAGATTAAGCGTAATGGCGGCAAACCTTACATTATTCCCTACGGTGCTTCTAACGCAACAGGCGCTCTGGGATTTGTTGCCGCGGTGCGGGAGCTTGATGTGCAGATGAGTGAAAAAGGTCTGGAATTCAGCCATGTTGTATTTCCATCAAGTTCCGGGGGGACACAGGCAGGTCTTATATGCGGCAGCCATCTGTTTTCACATAAATACCAGCTTATCGGCATTGGTATCGATAAAGGTGAGACCGGAGGGCCGCCATTTGAAGAGCAGGTATTAAAACTGACAAATGAAACATCAGAAAGATTGAAATTACGTCTTGAATTCTCATCGGCTGATATAATTATATGTAGTGATTATTGGGAGGAAGGATACGGTGTTGTTGGAGAACTTGAACGGAACGCCATACGCATGGTTGCTGAGAAAGAGGGAATTTTACTCGATCCCGTATATACGGGAAGAGCCATGGGCGCTCTTATTGATATGGTTCAAAAAGGAGAGTTTTTACCGGAGGAGCAGATCCTTTTCTGGCACACTGGCGGCACACCAGCCTTGTTTCCATACGCACCGGATCTGCTGTAATTTTTTCTAAATGAAAATTACGTAATGTAAACGAAAAATAATTGGTTTCCGTTAACGAATTGACAAGAGCACCTCCTGAATTCCTATTCGATTCGCGGGTATCGTGGAACTCATTTCACATGCAGATAGTAATCATCCTCCGACTCACGCGGGCACACTTCACCTATAATAGTCGAATCAGTATCTCCTGCATTATGCAATGCTTTGATGGCCTCAGGCGCCTGGTCGGGATTGATCGCTGCAAGAAGACCGCCTGAAGTCTGGGCCTCTGAGAATATCTTTACCTTTCTGTCGTCAGTGTTCTCTTCAACATAGGTAAACTCTTCGATATATTCGGTCGTTTTACAGACACCTTTGGGATTGTACTGTTCCATCAGGTTAAAGAGATCATCGAAGAGAGGTACTTTTTCACTGTCAATACACAGTTTTACGTGGGAATTCTGTGCAAAAGGCAATCCGTGGCCGAGAAGTCCGAAACCGGTAACATCGGTAAGGGCACTGATGTCGAACTGTAACAGTGTTTCGCAGGCATATTTGTTCAGACGTGACATGGTATCAACGAAATCTTTATACTGTCTCAGGGATAATCCGTCTTCATTCACTGCACTGGACATGACACCGGTACCCAGCGGTTTTGTCAGAATGAGCAGATCTCCTGCCCGGGCATGGGTATTTGATACGACTGCGTCGGGGTGTACGGTACCGGTGACACTCATGCCGTAAACAAAGGTTTCCTGTTCGAGAGTATGTCCGCCGACCAGTACCACGCCGGCTTCAGTAAGTTTTTCACTTCCGCCGATAAGAAGTTCTTCAATTGTCTCGACCGGTATTTTACCGGCAGGATAAGCGAGAATGTTCATTGCGGTAATTGCCTGTGCACCCATCGCCCATATATCGGAAAGACTGTTTGCGGCAACAATTCTGCCGAAATCGCGCGGATTGTTGACTACAGGAAAGAAAAAGTCGACTGATTGTACCAGGGCTATGTCATCAGATATTTGGTAAACACCGGCATCATCCAACGTTTCCATATCCTCAATGAGATTCGCGCATTCTATTTTAGGTAGGTGATGTATAATTCCCGCCAGCCTGGCTGGTTTGAGTTTACCTGCTCACCCGGCACAGGGGGCATAATCGAGCAGGCGGATCTCTTTGCCTTCAGGGATAGCATCTTCCGGTGTCTGGGGAGTCTGCTCCTCTTTGTGTTGCAAAAATTCGCAATAGGTCTGCTGATTGCGACCATGGTGAAATTTAATGCACTCTTTACAATTGCCGCGTCGAGTACAATCTGAAGGGCAGGGACAGTTTTTTCCGTCATAAAGTTGCATAATTATTACATTTTTTCGACTTTTAAGTAAAAAAGTAACAATAAAGTCGTGTATATTTGGTTATTATTGACTATTTTGTATAATGCGTGTGATTGATGAATAAAATTTTCACTATTATACATAAATATATGTAAAATATATGTAATTATACTTTAAAAGTGATAAAATAACTATGAATTCGCCTGATTTTCCATCGAATGAATACCGATTTATTGAAAAATTAAAGAAATATTGTAATTATTCGCCCGATAATCGGTACAGGATTGGTGTTGGTGATGATGCTGCTGTTAGGGCATGCGAAAAGGACGAGCAACTTATTCTTACCGGCGATATACTTATCGAAAATGTTCATTTTTCAACGGCATACATGAGTTTTGAGGAGGTCGGTTTTAAAGCGTTGGTTGCCAGTATAAGCGATTGTGCCGCCATGGGCGCCATTCCTGATTCAGCCCTTATTCAGATCGGTTTTCCTGAAGGCAGTAAGAAAATCGAAGAGGATTTTTCGATGCTGTATTCCGGTTTTAATAAAGCGTGTAAACAGTGGGATCTTCCGATAATCGGCGGTGACCTGTCAAAAGCTCCGTGCTGGATAGTGGCTGTCAGTATGACGGGAAGGATCAGGCCGCAGGCACGGGTGTTAATGAGAACGGGTGCCATAATTAGTGATAATATATGGGTGAGCGGGGTTCCGGGAAAAAGTGCTGCAGGTCTTGCTGTATTGAAAGAATGGGGGCGGGATAATTTTCCTGAAGAATTCAGTGCATTGGTTGATGCCCATATTGCTCCACAGGCCAGAGTTTCTTTGGGACAGAAACTCGCTGAGGACGAACACGTCCACGCGGTAATCGATCTTTCCGACGGCATTGCAAAGGAGTGTTATACCCTTTGTTATGAGAACAGGGTCGGTATGGCGCTTAATCCTCCGAAAGAGTGCATGATTCCCGCATTGGTAAAACTCGCCGGGATACAGGGGAAGCCACGGCATGAATGGTTTCTATACGGCGGGGAAGATTATGAGCTTCTCTTTACCGCTTCAAGTGGATTTGATCCGTACCGGTACGAAGGAGTGGAACTTAATAAAATCGGTTCAGTTACGGACAGTCCAAATACCATCACAATAAATAATCCTGACGGTCGAAATATCGATGTTATGAAAAAGGGATGGGATCATTTACAACAGTAATTTCTGTAAAGAAATTATGAAATTATATTTTATTTTCCCTTACACAATACTATAATAAGAATTGGATGTCGGGACATATTTTCTGTTCCCAGTTTGATATATATACCCTTAATGATTGAGTGACAGCAACTTATTATGATGCAGCGAAGACGAAAAAAGCTTGGTGAGATACTGGTTGCCCAGGGATTTATAAATGAAAAGCAACTGATGCTGGCCCTTGATGAGCACCGAAAGACGGGCGCAACGTTGGGTTCCACTCTCGTTAAGATGGGATTTATTTCACAGGAAGAGCTTAACAGTGTCCTGGGTGAACAAATTCAGCTCAGTCAGCGGAAAAGAATAGGTGAAGTGTTGATCGAGCAGGGGTTAATAAACGAAAAGCAGTTACGCGAAGGGCTGGATGAACAGAAGAGAACCAGGAGACAGTTGGGACAGTGCCTTATTAATCTCGGGTATATTTCCGAAAATAAATTAATTGATGTACTCAGTGCGCAGCTTGACGTGCAGCATGTCATGCTGGATAACTTTACCTTCTCACCGAAGCTGCTCAACGAAGTGCCGGAGGAAATGGTCCGTAAATATAAAGCCATACCACTATATGAGACTAACGGTGTTATAACGGTGGCGATGGCTGATCCCACCAATCTGCGAACCATTGATCATCTGAAGTTTAAGACCGGACGGGAGATCGAGCCGGTTATTGCGTCCGAGCGCAGTATCCTGGCGGCGATTGACCGTAACTATTCCGCCGGCAATCTGGAGCAGATGAGTGATATTTTTGACGACGTAAAGGATGCTGATGAGCTGGATGTTGTTACTGAGGCGGATGAAGGCGAAACACTGACGGATGAAGAGGGGCAGCAGGTAATAAAGATAGTGAACGCGATAATCAATCAGGCGGTTACTGCGGAAGCTTCGGATATTCATATTGAACCGATGGAACGATACTACCGTCTGCGGTATCGTGTTGATGGTGAGCTGGTGGAGCAGAATCCCATTCCGTTGCAGTTACGAGCGCAGATTGTTTCACGGTTGAAGATTATGGCGGGCATGGATATTGCTGAGAAGCGGAAGCCACAGGATGGGCATTTTCAGATACGGTATCAGGGCAGGCAGATAGATTTGCGTGTGTCAACATTCCCTGCCATGACCCGCGTTCGCGGAGTCAACGAAAAAGTAGTGCTCCGTATTATTGACCAGGAAGGAAAAATGCTCACCCTCGATCAGCTTGGATTCCTGCCGCATACCCTCGAGATATTTGACAGGCTGGTTCGTATGCCTGACGGTATCATTCTGGTGACCGGACCGACCGGCAGCGGTAAAAGCTCAACTTTATATGCGGTCATGCATCGAATAAATACTTTCTATGCCAATAAAAAGAACATTGTCACCATGGAAGATCCTATTGAAAATTGTATGGATGGTATTAATCAGGGACAGATAAATCCAAAAGCCGGCTTTACCTTCGCGGCCGGTATGCGCTCTATTCTCCGCCAGGATCCCGATATCATAATGGTTGGGGAAATGCGTGATACCGAGACCTGTCAGATGGCGGTTCAGGCGGCACTCACCGGTCATTTAGTATTTTCTACTCTTCATACGAACGATTCGGCAAGTGCGTTTACCCGTCTCTTTGACATGGGCGTTGAACCGTATCTTATCGCTTCGACCATCAAAGGCATTCTGGCGCAGCGGCTGGTTCGGAGAATCTGTTCCAGATGTAAAGAAGAGTACATCCCTGATGCCTCGTTGTTACAGCGGACCGGACTGAAGCCCGGCGTAAAAATGTACCGTGGGAAGGGATGTCATTTCTGTGAAAATACCGGCTACCGCGGACGAGTGGGAGTATTTGAACTTCTGGTACCTGACCAGCAGATAGAGCGAATGGTGATCGGGCGAGCCTCATCGGATGAAATTAAGGATTACTGCCTTAAAAGGGGAGGCTTTGATACGCTTAGACGTGACGGCCTTCGTAAAGTGCTTGCCGGAGTAACCACGCTGGAACAGGTATTGGGAGCTTCACAGGATGACTGATTTTTCTAAGACAATCTCGTTTATTGATTCAATTATTCTTAACGACGTTCAGAGAAGCGCTGTCCTTTACAATGAGGGGCCTCAGCTGGTTTTTGCCGGTGCAGGAACCGGTAAAACCCGCGTTCTTACTGCAAAAATAGCTTTTCTTATTAAGGAAATCGGCCTTTTCCCGAACAATATTTTCGCGGCCACTTTCACCAATAAAGCGGCGTCGGAGATGCGCTCCCGGGTTGAGGAGATGATTGGTATCTCATGCACCGGCCTGTGGATTGGCACGTTTCACTCACTCTGCGCGCGCATTCTTAGACGTGACGCACATCATTTAGGCTTTACCGCCACTTTTACCATCTATGATCAGCAGGATCAGCTCTCCCTTATTAAAAAAGTTATGAAGGAGATGGGGCTGGAAGAGCGTACCATGCAGCCGAAACAGGTACTGAGAATTATCTCCAACTATAAAAATGCCTGTATTCCCTGGGAAGAGCTTGAGGATACCGGTAAATCCTACTATGAGCGTGAGCTTATTCAAGTATATAAACAGTATCAGCAGGCTCTTGGACATGCACAGGCTATGGATTTTGATGATTTGATTACCAATACCGTATATCTGTTTCGGAAGAACGTTCAGGTACTGGAACGGTACCGGAAACAGTTTCACTATGTGCTGGTTGATGAATATCAGGATACAAATAAATCACAGTTTTACCTGGTGCAGCTTCTGGCCCGGAACCATCACCGGATATTTGTTGTTGGTGATGATGACCAGAGTATTTACAGCTGGCGGGGTGCGCAGATTGAGAACATTTTAACCTTTGATACGGTATTTCCCGGAACAAAAGTATTTAAGCTGGAGCAGAATTATCGTTCCACTCAGGCGATTCTTGACTTTGCCAATGCGGTGATAAGCAATATCAGTAACCGGGCGGCTAAAAGGTTATGGACATCACGCCGGAGCACCAGCGAGGTTGTGGTAACCAGATATCGTGATGATCGGCAGGAGGCGGATGGAGTTGCGGAAAAAATAAGTGAATACATTACAAAAGGTATTACCCCGGGATCAATGGCAATTCTCTTTCGAACGAACGCACAGTCCCGCGCTTTTGAGGATGTTCTGAGAAAACGAAACATTCAGTATGTTATTGTTGGCGGTATCAGTTTTTATGAACGCAAAGAGGTTAAGGACTGCCTGGCCTATCTGCGGCTGCTGGTTAATCCGGATGATACCATCAGTTGTGAGCGGATACTGAATGTGCCGGCGCGCGGTATCGGTACGAAAACCCAGGAGAAGCTTGCCCTGATGGCGCTGGAAAAAGGGGTGTCCCTGTTCAAACTGGTTGTTTCCCGGGAGTATGATGCTGTCGGTGCACGGGCGTCCAAGGGCCTGGAGGAATTCGCCACGATTTTCTCTTTGCTGCTGGAGTTGAGTGAGAATAAGACACCGCCGCAGGATATCCTTTCCGAAATGCTTTCGGTAACCGGTTATGTTGACCTGCTTGACGCGGAAGATACCGGGGAATCGCGTGCACGGCTTGAGAATATAAACGAATTGTTAAATGCCTTGACTATTTGGCATGAAGAGAATGAGGGGAGGACCCTGTCTGATTTTCTCGAAGAGATTTCACTGGCTACCGATATTGACGGATGGAAACATGAAAAGGATGCGGTTAATTTAATGACGCTGCACTGTGCGAAGGGTCTTGAATTCGAAGTTGTTTTCCTTGTCGGGCTGGAGGATGGCTTGATACCGTCCCGGCAGAATTTTGAGGACGATTGCATGCTTGAGGAGGAGTGCCGTCTCTTTTATGTCGGTTCAACCCGTGCGATGAATACCCTGACATGCTCATATGCCGATACCCGGATGCGGTTCGGGTCAATCATGCCGATGGAACCTTCGCGGTTTATTGAACAGGTGCCGCCGCAGTTATTCAGATTCGTTGACCGGAGTATGCTTTTTTCACAGACCGTACGCCCCTATACGGAGCGTCGTAAGAAAAGAGTAGTGGTTACTAAGAAACAGGAGCGGCCTGCCCGGCCGGTATACGATGATTTCAATCAGGATACCGTACAGTATCGTATGGGGCAAGTGGTCGCCCATAGTAAATATGGTCAGGGTAAAATTCTCGCCATCAGTGGCTTCGGGCCGGATATGCGCCTGACGGTGCTTTTTAATGACGGCAGTCGTAAACGACTGATGGCTAAATTCGCCAATTTACAACCGGTATAACATGCAGATTGGAGAAAGGAGAAAACGGTGATTGAGAGGAAAACGGTTGAGCATATTGCCAATCTGGCGCGTCTTGAAGTAAGTGAGGAGGAAATGGTGTCCTTTACCCGTGAACTTGGCTCTATTCTCGATTATGTCGAGCAACTGAACGCCGTTGATACTGAAAATGTAGAGCCAACGGCGTTTATGGTTCCGGCGCATGATCCGCTCCGTGACGACACAATACAAAAGTCCCTCCCGGCAGAAAAAATCCTTCAAAACGGTCCTGTGGTGAAAAAAGGATTCTTTGCCGTACCGAAAGTTATTACCTGATCGAGTTGCCGATCTATGAAAGTACCTGAGAAAAAAAAGATTGTCTGCATAATACCGGCACGGTACGGTTCAACCCGATTGCCGGGAAAACCCCTCATTCAGATAAAGGGAGTGCCGCTGATAATGTGGACATATCGGCAGGCCGTTGAGTCGCAGGCATTTGATGCTATCTATGTTGCTACAGATGATACCCGTATTAGAGACACGGTCAATACCCATGGAGGCGAGGCTCTCATGACATCGCCGGACCATACCTCGGGCACGGATCGCGTTCATGAGGCCATGCAGAATATACCGGGAGACTATGTGGTAAATATTCAGGGAGACGAACCGCAGATACCGATTGACATGTTAAAAGTATTTGCCGAGGACCTTGAAAAACTGGATAATTTCAGCTTGCTTACCTGTGTAACAAATGCTACAATAGAAGATATGCATAACAGTAATGTGGTAAAGGCGGTACTGAATGCACGGCAGGAAGCTCTCTATTTTTCGCGTGCACCGATACCACATGGCAGAGATGACACACAATATACCGGCTATAAGCATATCGGTATATATGGTTTCAGCCGGGAGAGTCTCGAAAAATTCTGCTCCTTTGAACAGGGAAGACTGGAAAGGGTGGAAAAGCTTGAGCAGCTCCGGGCTTTGGAATATGGTATGACCATACACTGTCTTATTAATGATTATTCCGGTATTGGTATAGATACTAAAGAAGATTTGGATACTTTCCGATTAACAGTTGAAGGACACTGACCGGATTAGAATATCCCTTTTCAGGCACTTGGGCTATGAGTGAAGAAAAAATGTCAAATCGCCACCTTCTTGTGGTGGATGATGAAATCTCTATCTGCGAGATAGTCTCTGCTTTTCTCGGTAAAAACGGGTACACCGTATATCAGGCCCAGAGTGGTGAACAGGCAATTGAGATATTAAAAGAAAAGGAAATTGATCTCGTTCTTTCCGATATTAAAATGCCCGGTATGACCGGTGTCGAGCTTCTTAAATGGATAAAGGAGTATAACAGTTTTTTACCGGTTATCATAACCACCGGATTTCCAACGCTTGATACGGCTATTGAAGCGCTTAAACTCGGGGCCTATGATTATCTTACCAAGCCCTTTCACCTGGAGGAGATTAACGAAAAGGTCAATCGTGCGCTGCAAACCCGTCAACTTGAAGAGGATAATTTATTATTCTCGAAACTGGTTTCGCTCCATGAGGTCACCAAAGTCCTTTCTTCAACACATAACCTTGAACAGCTTAACGAACGATTTCTTGATTATTCTGTAAAAATATCCCGATCCAACGGAGGTGCGCTGTTCTTTTCAGATTCTTCACAGCAGTTACGCATTGCACTGACCACGCCTGAGCCCTTTGATATGACATTCTGGCAATTGCCGGCTTTTATCACCGCGTCACAATGGGCTGTATACAATGGGGAACCTATTATTATCGAAGTGGGCAAGACTGCTATACCTGAAGGTATGCCGAAACTTCCGGAGTTTATTCAATCGTATATTGTATTCCCGTTGAAAACTCCAAAACGGATACTTGGTGCCCTTAATCTTGTACGGGCTCAGAACAGTATTTCCTTTTCAAACGTTGATCTTGAAATTATCAATGTCCTGGCGTCACAGGCCAGTATTTCAATTGAGAATGCACGGTTATATCAGAATATTCGTGAGAATTACCTGAAAACGATCAGTGGTTTTGCTCTTGCGGTGGAGGCGAAAGATAAGTATACCCATGGTCATTCAGAGAATGTTATGAAATATACGGTAATTTTGGCACAGCAACTTGGTTTATCACCAAATGATATTGAACAGATTAAATATGCGGGGCTGCTGCATGATATTGGCAAAATCGGTGTTGATGAAGCTATTTTAAATAAACCGGGTAAATTAACACTCGAGGAATTTGAACAGATAAAGAAACATCCTGAGCTCGGTTCGAGGATACTGGCGAATGTACCCTTTTTTGAATCGTTGATACCGTTGATTCGTCATCACCATGAATACTATAACGGTGAAGGATACCCTGATGGTCTGGCCAATGAACAGATACCATTTGGCGCGCGAATTTTAAGTGTTGCTGATTCATTCGAAGCAATGACCTCGAATCGGCCCTATCGAAAAGCGATGTCTCATGACACCGCTTATGAGATAATTAAAAAAGGTAAAAACAGTCAGTTTGATCCGTATATCGTGGATGCATTTATTGAAGTTATGAAAGCATGGAAAAAGTAAGGCTGCGGGGAAAAAAACTCTGGTGGTGTATTTGGAGTGTCGGTATTATCCTCTGGATTGTCGTCTATAGCCAGCATGCCAATGGAAAGAGCGACACCCTTGTCCTTACTCCCGAAAGCAACCCCAATGACGATACCCTTTTCACCATGCGCGATAGTAGTGATAAATCCACTGCACTGCACCAGGCTACTGTATCAGGCAGTATCGGTGATGATCATATTCCCTCATCCGTTAGTGATACCTGCCGGAAGTCACGGAATGGCGAGGCCGGCAGGGAGTGCGTCAATGTAAACAGTGCGTCGATTGATGAGTTGATTACTCTTAAAGGTATTGGGCCTGTCCTTGCAGAGCGCATTGTTTTATTTCGGCAGAATAATGGAAATTTTAAGGAAGCGTCAGATTTGATTAAGGTAAAAGGAATTGGTCAGGGTAAATTAAGTAAAATTAAAGATTTTATTTGTTTTTAATTGTTTGAATACTACTTGCCTTTTTTTATCTTTCTAATACAGCCCAAATTACACGGGCTGCTAATCTACTGACAAATTATTTTCTACAGGATTAACTGTTCGAAAGTATATGGCTTCACCTCGAAATACAATCAGTGGCCTTGATATTAATAAATCAAGCATCTGCTATTCCCGGTGTCTTCCGGAAGATCGCATGATTATTAATGTCTGCATTCAACCTCTGGAAGCGGATGCGGCGGATTATTGGCAGGCGGTATCCGATGGCTTTGATGAATTTTTAAAAGAGTTTAAAATTCCGGGTGAAAATGTTGTTGCATCTCTTCCCGGTGAGTATGCCATTATTAAAAAGATTCTTCTTGAGAGTGATGAGACCGACATTGATGATACTGTTGAGTGGGAGTTAAGTCAGCAGATCGTCGGTGCTATTGATGAATACGTGTATGATTATCAGCGGGTGGAATCCGACGGAGGCGGGGAATTGCAGAAATATCTGGTTGTCGGTTACAGAAACACGGCAGTATCACGGCTCTCCAGACTTCTTCGCACAAAAAAGCTCAATCCGATAATTGTTGATCTGGATGTGTTCGCTCTGATCAATGTATTTGAGATCAACTACCATGACCGTATATCTGTTCCCACATTAATTCTTTTTTCGGATGAGATAAAAACAAAATTGATTTTAACCGTAAAGGGCAATTTTATCGATATCGATATTGTTGATCACACTGAAGAGATGCAGACACCGGAAGGATATCAGCAGACGGTTACTGCGTTAATAAAGAAACTGTTTTCGTTTAATCCGGAATTTGCCCAGCAGGAATCGGTACAGACATTTCTTTCGGGGTCGTTTTTTTCACAGCCGGAGTATGTTGACCAGATGAAAAGTGCTTTGCCGAAAGCAGAGGTATTGTTTCCGTTCCGGGAGATTTCATGTACTGCCGGAATGGACGATGAAAAATTACATGAGTTTGCTCCGTTGCTGTCGGTATCTGTCGGCCTTGCTTTGAGAGATTTTGACTGATAAAAAAACATGATACGAATAAATTTATTAAAACAAACGACAAGGAAAAAAGTAAAACGCCTTGCAATTCCTCCTAAAATGCTGGTTGTCGGCGGCAGTGTTTTGGGTGGTATTGTCCTTATTGCCGGGGTGTGGTGGGCAATAACCTTTTTTAATCTGTTTCCTTCCGGGAAAAAAGATGTGCCGGCGGTAAAAGATGATTATACCCCGTCATCACTTGTCGGTTCACAGATGCTGGAGGATGTTGTTGATGATCGTGATGATACCAGAGATAAACTGAAGCGTCGGGGTATTTTGGATGTACCGTATGAACAATTGTCATTTGTTGAAAAAGTAAACTACGAGATACAGTATGCCAAGAATATATTTGACCTCCTTTCCCGGACTTCACTGCCGGGGGTTGATTTCAGTAAGGTTAACGTTGCTTCATTTACTCAATTTCTTGGCGTGGGTCAGAGTAATTCCAGGGAAGATGTCAAACAGTTCTTTGAAAGATTAAAACAGGAAAAAATAGACTTGTTGCCCAAGCCGCAGACTATTATTCGCAGAAGCAGTGATGGGTATACTTTTACCATCTCCTGTACCAGCCGTTTCGGTCTCGATCTTGAAGCGCCTTTTTTGCTGGGACCGGAGGACATTCTTTCCTATGATGATTTGCCGGCGGTTGTTAAACGGGTCGTTACTGTTGCAAAAGAGGGAAATATTCGAATCCATTCCGGTCCCAGTCAGGAGGAGGCTTTTTTCATTGGCGATTACAGACGGTTTCGGTATCGCCTTATCGGCGCTGCCGCGTATAAAAATTTTGTTTCTTTCATTAACGAACTGTATACCCGACAGGTTCCCTGTGCATTTGAAAAGATACAGCTGGTTGCAGTAACAAATACTTCCGTAAAGATTGAAGCGGACCTTATATTCACCACGACACGATAATATGAAACTGCGTATCATAGCAGGTTCTCTGAAGCGGAGAAAAATTGAATTCACCGGTACTGCAGCGCAATTTCGTCCTACAAAAGACCGGGTAAGAGAATCGGTCGCAGATTATTTGCATGCCAGAACGGATGATGCTTTTGTTGCGGATATGTGTGCGGGGAGCGGCGCCTTTGGTTTTGAAATGGCAAGTCGGGGCGCGCGGAGTGTTCATTTTGTGGAAAAGAACCTGAAACGATGCGGGAGAATTGATTTTTATATACAGCACTTTGAAATCGAAGAGCAGTGTCGGATTTTCAGAATGGATATTCGTACCTTTTTAAAATCCTGTTCACACACCTATGATATTATCTACTTTGATCCGCCCTATGATAATGATGCACTGGCGGAATTGGTCCCGAATATTCTGCCGATAGTTGCTCCACAAGGTATTTTTATTTATGAGCGCCGAAGACAAAGAACCTGTATACCTGAGCGTGTAGAAGATTTTACCATTGAGGACCGCACGTATGGTGATACGACGGTAAGTTTCTTTACTCATACATTTTAATGAAGGGCTTCCTATGCCGACAGCGATTTATCCAGGAACATTTGATCCGATTACCAACGGCCATATCGATATAGCAATCAGGGCATCCCGTATATTTACAAAAGTGATTGCGGTGGTCTCGGATAATCCACAGAAACATTGCCTGTTTACGGCTGATGAACGATATGAGATGGTTTCAAAGTCATTACAGAATATTAAAAATGTTAAGGTGGTACAGTATGGCGGGTTAGTTATCGACTGCATTGATAAATTTAAAGCGACGGTGATAATTCGCGGATTACGGGCACTTTCCGATTTTGATTATGAGTTTCAGATGGCATTTACCAACAGGCGGCTAAACAGCCGGGCCGATACGGTCTTTCTTATGCCGAGTGCCCGGTATACCTATTTAAGTTCTACCATGATAAGGCAGATCGCACAACTGAGCGGTGAGGTGAAGGAGTTCCTGCCCAAATGCGTACGGGATAAGCTGGTTGAGAAATTTAAGCAAAAATAGTTAAAAAAGAATGGTATATTCACCGTAAATATAACAGTACTGGTTCTCAGGGGCTTGGGTTACCAAGCCCCTGTTACTTACCCGCGGCTAAAAGGAATTGTAGCATGAATCTCGATACTGCGACGCATTTGCCGGTTGGAATACGCAACCTGTTGGTAGTTACCGTTATCGTATTTATTCTTCAAATGATTCCCGGTGTTGGCGGGATAATAGAGATGTATGGCGCTCTTGTCCCGCCACTGATTTTTAAGAAACTGCAGATATGGCGATTAGCCGCCTATATGTTTCTCCATGGTAATCCATGGCATCTGCTTTTTAATATGCTTGCCCTGTGGATGTTTGGTGTTGAAATAGAGCAAATGTGGGGAACAAAAAGATTTTTAATTTTTTATGCTTTGGGGGGAATCGGCGCCGGATTAGTAAGCTTTTTGATGTGGCATGCAGTTATAATTGGAGCTTCAGGAGCCGTTCTTGCCCTGCTGACGGTCTACGCTTTTTATTTTCCCCACCGACGTATATTAATGTTCTTTATATTTCCGGTTCCGGTATGGGTTGCGGTAATAATCATTGGTGCTATTTCTCTGGTAATGTCCGGTCGGTCTGACGGTATTGCGCATCTGACGCATTTGGGCGGCATTATTGTTGCACTAATCTATCTTAAATATTATAATCAAGCTATATCGTACCTGACCCATATACACGCGAGAAAGGCTGAGAAGAAAATGCGTCAGCGTGCAGAGAGTAAAATCCAGAAAGATCGTTACTTTGAAGAGGTCATTGATCCCATTTTAAAGAAGATCTCTGAGCAGGGAATGGACTCTCTTACAAAAGAGGAAAGAAAAAAACTTAATCATTATTCAGATAGAAGTAAGGTTTAGGAAAAAAAGTCAGCATCGTTCACCATTAGATAACCTATGCACTTTGCACCGGAACTTGTTCATGCCATCTCGAATCCGGCCTGTATTGTTGGTTTTGATCTAACGATATTACAGGCAAATGATTCCTTTTATACCTTTGCCGGTTTAAAGAAGTCGGCGGTGTGTGAAAATGGGTTACATTTAGATAATTGCCTCGTCTTAAATCATCCCTGGCAGGATGATGATTTGATTTTGCTGCCGTTTCGTAAAAAGAAACCAGGACTGCAGAATAATGTCATCATACGAAATCCCGGGCAGAGCGCCATATCTGCCTCGATACAGAGTATTCCACTTATCGGAGAATCCGGGACGGTTGAAAAAGCGCTTCTGATAATTCGTGACAGGGAAAGCGGCAATTATAAAAGCGAGCAGATTTTAAAGCTTATTGATCGGCAGGAGGAGAAGTTAAAACAGCTTGATGAAAGCAGTGAGGAAGTTTCTCTTTCCACGAATCAATTGCAGATGCTTATTACCAAGCAGCACAAACAGCTGATAGAGGCAAACCAGACATTGCAGCAGGTAAAGGAGGAGATGAATGAAGAGCTCGATATGGCCATGAATGTCCAGACCTCATTAATGCCGAATGAGTTACCTGATTTTACCAATATAACAATTTCCTCCATTTATATTCCTGCCGGTAAAGTCGGCGGCGATTTTTATGATATTATTAATACGCAAACACAGAAGATAGCGATTCTTATTTTTGATGTATCCGGTCATGGCGTCCCTGCGGCGCTTATTGGCGCTACCGCAAAAATGCTTTTTGCACATTACATAGAAACGCTTGAATCACCGGCAACAATTTTCAGTGAAGTCAATTTAAAGCTGTGCAGCTTTCTCAAGACCGATCACTATCTGACTGCTTTCCTGGGTATTCTGGACCCTATTCAGAATAAAATGGTGTATTCACGGGCGGGACATGTGAAACCGATTGTGTATCATGCGAAGCAAAAGAAAGTAAGCACGCTTGATGCCCGCGGTTCTTTTATCGGTCATTCCGCACTGGCACAGATTGCCGAGTATAGAGAAGATACCATTCAATTTGCACCGGATGATAAGATTCTTTTTTATACCGACGGGCTGACCGAAGGGAACAACAGAAATAATGAATTGTATGGTAAAGACAGGTTAATGAAAGCGGTTAAAAAATTCGGGGAGCTGCCGTTACGCGAGGTGCTCAATAAAATCATTGAGGATCAGAATCGTTTCCGTCAGGAGGTTGAATTGCGGGATGATTTCACCATGCTGTGTATACAGATCGGTGATTCTGAGCATCTCCTGAAAGAATCGGGCTTTACCAAAGAAGATGCACCGAATATTCTTATAATCCATAAGCTGTCGGATATCGAGAAAGTGTGTTCGTTGATTCTCAAGGCCATGGATAATTTCGGTTTTCCCGATAAAGACATAAAAAGAATGAAAGTATGTATTTTCGAGATGGCGATAAACGCGGTGGTGCATGGAAACCGGAATAACAGTAATAAAAAAGCGCTCATCCTGTATAAAGTACTCCCGCACATGGTAACGATTAGTGTCGTTGATGACGGTGACGGATATGATCATGCCGCGTTACCCAACCCGCTTGATAATGAGAATTTGTTAAAAGATCATGGCCGCGGAGTATATATTGTAAAAACCTATATGGATGAGGTGCATTTTAATAAAAAGGGCAACAGAATACTTGTAAAGAAATTTCACGGGAAATCAAATACAAAATGGAAATGAATATTGTTCAAGAGAGTGAATCTCACGGAACTATACAGATGATTGGCCAGTTCTGGGAGCGGAAAGATTTTGTCCTGTTTCACGAGCAGGTGCAGGCATTACTTGAAAAGGGGGTTGTTCGGATAATCGTTGACCTGTCCCGTGTCACCTTTATCAGCAGCCAGGGACTAGGGTTGCTGGTTAAAGTGTTTTCCGAGGTCAAAGAGAATAAAGGTGAACTGCTGCTTTTCAAACCCACCGGTTGTGTAGGTGAGGTTATTGAAATTTCGGGTCTCGATTTATCTATGAAAATAATTTCTTCTGATAAGGAACTGGCGTCCTATACTGCACAGGAAGAATAACCTGTGTTTAAAAACCGTCCATTAAAGATATGCATTCAATATGATCGGTATTTAACGCTTTTATGATATGGATATTCGTATCGTCGGCGAGATCTATCTGGTAAATATTGTTTTCCGGAAGTGGTTCACCTTTATCGGTTGACAGAACACTGACGGTTGGCTTGGCAAAGGAACTGCTGTTTGCCTTAATGACTTTGGCAATTTTCTTATTACTCAGCTCAACGAGACTGCCTACGGGGAAAAGAGAGGTATAGCTGAGGAAGGCCTTTACAAATTGACCTGAAATAAGTCCCTGCTTTGTCATTTTTATAATCGTTTCCATGGCTTTATAGGGTATATACGCATCACGGTAGGGACGGGGAGAGGCGAGTGCAATGTATATGTCCGCTATCTGAATTATTTTCGAGAAGTTGTGAATAAGCCGATCCGTCCGTTTCTTGGGATAGCCGGTTCCATTCTCCCGTTCATGAGACTGATAGGCAATATAGGGTACCGATTCCGGTAACCGTGATACCCTCTCCAGCAGATGCAGACCCATGATCGGATGTTTCTGGATTTCATACCATTCGTCTTTTGTCAACCTACCTTTCTTGGTATAAATCTCCCTGGAAATAAGCAGCATACCCACATCAAAAAGGAGTGCGCCCATACCGATCTCAATTACCTGCTCTCTACTGTAACCGAATGCGGCGGCTATGTTAATAGCCAGGAGGCATACGTTAAGCGAATGATTGTACACATAAATGGTATCTTTACCTCTGGTTGTTGAGAGGTTAAGAAGGATATTCCGATCGGTGACATACCGTTTGACAAATCCTTCAACAATATTTCTAATCTGTGTACCATGGATTTTTTCGCCGTTTGCCAGAGCATTGAGAATACTTTTTACCTGGTTGAGTCCCTTATCATATATGGATATCATTCTACTTTTATACGCATCGGTCCGCTCCTGCGGAGTTACCTCTTTCCCAGCATCTTTTAGAGCGGGACCCACCGGGCGATCCGGAGTGCGTCCACGTTTGAACTTTTTATCAAGATCTGCAGCAAGGCTGCTTTTTTGCAGTTGTTCAAGGCCCTCAACACCTGCTTTGATAGTTTTAAATTCCGGAAGCTCCAAAGCCTTGGCGGAACCGATCAGGTCCGGAACCGGTTTCGAGAGGGAACGCTGTTTTGAAGGCTCGTCATCGAGATCGAGTTCACCCAGATCAAAATCGGCTGAGAGGAGTTCTTTTAATTCGTCATCTTCAGAAGAGGCTTTTTTGTAAATTTCAAATATATTTCGCCTTTTTAACACTTCAATGTGGTTCTTCGATATCGTCACATTCTTGGGGATTAATATTTCACCTTTCTCATTACAGTAATCAGTTTCAGTTACCGTCCCGGGAGCTAAGTCTGATAGCTTGACCGTCTTCATAAAAAAACAAATCCCCTTTACATAATTCTAATTTCAAAATTAAGTAATCGTACTGTTTTTGGACCAATTATTTCATCGTGTACGAGAAAATGTCGTTCGCCTATTTTAAACAGTGTGCCCGGCATTGCTGCATGCTCAATTTTTATAAAAGCATTACCGGTATCGTGCATTTTTTCTTCAATTTTATTTTTTCGCTCTTCAAGCTTTTTTGTCTGTGTTGTATATTTTATTATGGTATTCTTCAGCTTTGCATAAAGAAATTCCTCTTTCGGCGGCAGTTTCTTTCGAATCTTCAGCATTTTATCATAGCGGTTGAAAGTAACCAGCAGTTTTTTTCTGTTTTCCATAACCTCATTAATCTGTTTCTCAGTTTTTTCCAACTCTTCGATAAGGGTATAATCAAGACCAACTTCAAGGGCCGTGTGAATACCGCTGGAGTTGCCGACGACGTTACACGTGATAGCGTCCCGCGCAATATAGGTGCCTCCGGCAATCGAGAGGGGGTTCCCGCTTATGGATATCGCTTTTCGCGCAAAAATGTTACAATTCAGAGCTTCTCGGGCAATGTTAACATTGGATCGGCATCGGATGGTCTGATTCTTCATGAAGCTGATATTAACATCGCCTTTACATTCAATAATACCCTTGCCCTGACCGATAAAACCATACTTGCACAACACACTGCCGCCAACGGTAAGTTCCGCATCTTCAATAGTACCTTTTACCTCGAGATCACCGCCGCAGTTTACGGTAAAGCCGGATTTGATGTCACCGCCGATGGTGACCGATTTGTCATAATTAATATTCCCGGTGGAATAATCTATATCGCCCTTAATCACAAAGCCTTCATAAATCTCAACCACTTGCCCCTTTAACCGTACATTGCCGTCTGTTGCGGCCACCAGAACATTCTCATCATTTTGACTCGGTTTGGTATTTGCCCCAACCGGAAGAGTAGCGGGATTTCCCGCTTTACACGGGAGTTCATTGCCGTGTACATCTTTTCCCGGCTCGCCCTCTGTCGGTGGTATTAACCTGGCAAGTTCATCACCTTCGTTGACCGACTGGATAATACTTACATTCTTATAGTCGGCGTTGCCGCGAGCGTCCACTTTAGGCTTGAGAGAGGTCTCAGTATTAAAAAGATATTCAATTCTGCCGTTGTCGCCATTTTTAGGCGGGATTCCTTCCGCAATAGTAACCGGCCCTTCCGGATAGATACCTTTATTTATGTCATGTATCACTTTTGTCAAGGTTTCGTTGTTAATACCAAAGACAATGTCACACTCAACCAGTAATGCTCGTATTGCTTTTTCCGTCGGCGGGTTGCCGTTTTCCAGCGCCGGATGCACGATGAGATCAGCTTTCATATTATCCTGGGCAACCGATAACTCAACAGAACCGTCAAAGCTTATCGGCAGGACACCGAGGGTATTATTAACATAGAATACTAAGCCGGTGGTCGATGCTTTATACAGGTCGTTATCAGGCTCTTCCTGCACATACTCATTACACGTTATCTCCGTTTTAATAATCTTATCGGAGTTTATCTCATCACCGTGGACATTCTTACCCGGTATACCGGGTATCTGTATTTCCTTTTTTGCAATAACCGTGCCTGCGTCGACCCGCTGGATAGGAATGGCCGCATCCGCCAGTTGCCAGCAGTATGCAGCCTGTTTAACGGTTTCCAGATCCCGGGGGTTATTGATATACTTGACAGTTATATCAATATCACTTTCCTTTGCGGCTGTCGGGGCGATACCCTGGGCGACGTTCTCAAACTCATAGAATTCCGGCGATTCATTCCATTTTTTTACAGCATCTTCCAGTATAGATTCGTTTATACCGAAAAAGACATCATTTTCCTGCAGTTTGGTGAGCAAGTCATCAACGGTAAACCGCTCTTTTTTACCCTCGCCGGGTTCAATTCGCAGAAAAGCAGACATCCCTTCATTTTCAATTACCACGGCTATATCAGGGAGGGTATAGGCACCGTCATCCTCTTCTGCCTCTTCGGGAGCAGTCTCCACATCGGTTTGCTTGGATTCAGTTTCCTCCGATTCCAATTCTTCTTCCTCGATTGACGTCTCAGGCTCTTCGGTCTTATCTTCTTCCGGAGGCGCCTCTTCCTGGACCTGGACATACTCAATCCCATATCGCTTAATTATCTGAATATATTTCTCGGTTAACGTTGTGGAGCAATTGAGGAGAGTGGTTCCGTTCGGGAGTATAATATCTTCTGCGAGAACCATGCCGGCAGCTACTTCATTTATATCAATTAACATGATTAAAAGTGACCTTACCTGGAAAATACGTCAACAGCCTGAAAGACGTCGCAAAAGATATCTGTAAAATCAAATTATATTTTAAACGAAAA
The DNA here is from genome assembly GCA_964543525.1 of uncultured Fibrobacterota bacterium. Classification (GTDB taxonomy): domain Bacteria; phylum Fibrobacterota; class Chitinivibrionia; order Chitinivibrionales; family JANQEN01; genus CBDVBE01. The sequence continues at coordinate 39,240 of CAZIYW010000032.1, forward strand.
ATCCCGGAATAATATAATTTATACCATAGGATACGTTATTTTTCAAGGTATATCTTCCTTCTCCATTCAATAGTAACCATGATAGCACGAATAGCTTTTCCAATAGCCGTTCCGGGTATATTCGATTATAAAATCCCTGAACGATTCCGTCGTTTTATAGCGCCCGGTGTACCCGTGCGGGTTGAATTGAGAAAACGCACCTTGTGGGGAGTTGTTGTTGAGTTGTCATCAACCTCACCTTTTACAGAATTAAAAGAGATCCTCGATATTAAATCCAGGCAATGGAGTGATTCCAGTCAAAAACTTGTCACTTTCTATAAGTGGATAGCCTCATATTATCAGTCTGAACTGGGAAAAGTATTTAAACCACTGATAAAAAAGAGTTTTATTGATATAAAACCCAAAAAGATAGCCTGTTACCGTTATTCCGGAACTATTCCCGATAATCTTACCGATAAGCAGAAAAAAGCCGCTTTACAAGTACGCTTTTTAACCGGTGAGGTGACGAGAAAGCAGTTACTGAAGAGGTACCATTTCTCTGATCATATTGTTGCCATGCTGGTGTTGAAGGAAGTTTTGCTGAAGACGACGAGAGAGGTGATTCGTGAGCCGTCGGAAATGTTTCAGATGAGAGATATGACGCAGGTGATCCTTACCGAAGAGCAGAGCAATATTGTCGATAAAATATGGCATACCTCCCGAAATAAGGCAAAGCCGTTTCTGCTGTATGGCATAACCGGGAGCGGTAAGACGCATGTCTACATAGAGCTGGCCAGACGAACCCTGCGCGCGGGAAGCGGCGTAATTATTCTGGTACCGGAGATATCATTGACTGCACAGACCATCAAACAATTCCGTGATGCTATCGGTTATGACATTGCAGTAATTCACAGCCGAATGTCCGACGGAGAACGCCGTGACAGTATAGAGGAGCTGGTATCGGGTCGCAAGCGTATTGTCATTGGAGCACGAAGTGCCATTCTCGTCCCTATGGACCCTGTGGGACTTATTGTTGTTGATGAGGAGCATGACGGCAGTTATAAACAATCCGATCCTGAACCTCGTTACCATGCACGTGATGTAGCGGTAATGCGGGGTAAATTCCAGGAGGCTCATGTTGTTATGGGCAGCGCCACGCCCAGTCTGGAGAGCTATTATAATGCTCAGCAGGGAAAATACACACTGGTGGAATTAACGAGGCGGTTCGGTAAAGCAACCCTCCCCAGAGTTGAAATTGTTGATATGAATAAAGAGCATCAAAAGAATAACTGGACTTTTCTCTCCCGTTTTCTTCAGGGAAAGATTCAGGAGACACTTGAGAATAACAGACAGGTGATTCTGTTATTGAACCGTCGCGGTTTTTCGGTACTGCTCCTGTGCACCGAGTGCGGTCACACCTATGCGTGCCCGAACTGCTCGGTAAATCTGATTTATCATCAGACAACGATGACATTAAAGTGTCATCAGTGCGGCTGGCAGGAAATGGTACCGGAAAAGTGTACAAAATGTGGTGGGAAGCAGATAAAGTACAAGGGAACCGGTATCCAGAAGGTTGAGGAATTCCTCAAAGGTATTTTTCCCAGGGCGCGTATTTTACGCATGGATCAGGATTCTACACGGAGAAAAGGCACGCACATAGCTATTCTTGAAGCTTTCGCAAATCGAGAAGCCGATATCCTTATCGGTACTCAGATGGTTGCGAAGGGACTTAATTTCCCCGGAGTAAAACTTGTTGGTGTACTCCAGGCGGACATAGGATTGCATTTCCCTGATTTCAGGGCATCTGAGCGGACTTTTCAATTGCTGACCCAGGTTGCGGGACGAGCCGGGAGAAAGGACAGTTATGGTGAAGTTATTATTCAGACCTATTCACCGCAGGAGCCCAGTATAATTGCAGCGAAAGAGCATGATTTCATACGTTTTTTCCATGACGAGACAGTTTCCCGCAAGGAACTTGGATATCCTCCGTATACCCGGCTGGTGCGGGTAATTGTGAAGGGTAGTGAAGAGGTGCCGGTGAAATCATGTATCGAAAAGATAGCAACGTTGATACGATCGAAGCGAGAGAAGAGCCTGACCGTTCTTGGCCCCGCTCCTGCGGTTCTTGCACGGTTAAAATCCACCTATCGGTATTCAATTCTGATTAAATCCACTACTCCGCGAAAGATGCAGGCTATCCTTGCAGAAATACAGAAGGATTTAAGGAAAATAGCGGATCCACTGAAAGTATTAATTGATGTGGATCCGATAAATATGCTTTAGAAGTCAACCATTATTTATACTATTATCGTATCGGGGCATATTGAGTGATGCGCCCATTTTTTTATATTTAACCCGATGTATAATTGTAATTATATTTAAATCGATCTATACTTTAATTATAAAATTGTAAACTGTATTATAAAAAGGTGAAATATATAAGTCAGTTATAAATCAGTTAACAGTATGTTCGCCTGAAAATAGACGGAAATACACAATGTCAGAACCACTTACAGACCAGATCCTACGGAAGGTCGAGCAAACCGCTGAACTCTATCACCAGCTGCTATTGGTTGTCGCACCGGCTGGCGCAGGCAAGACCACTGCGCTTCGCGATGTGCGGGATAGAACCGGTGTGCCTCTGGTCAACGTCAACCTACAGCTTTCATGCCAGATGCTGGAATTGACGGAGCGTCAACGGGCGCTGCAGTTGCCTCGTCTTCTCCGGGAAATCGTCGTCAATGACGGTAGTGAGATGATCCTGGTCGACAACATTGAAGTCATCTTCGATGTTAGTCTGAAGCAGGCCCCGTTTCGTCTGCTTCGGGGGTTCTCACGTAACAAGACCGTAGTGGATGCATGGAACGGCACTATCACCCATGATTCTTTGACCTATAACGCTCCTGACCACCCGGAGTACAGGCGCTATCCGATGCGTGATTTTCTGGTGGCAAGTCCGGACCTGCCTGCCGGCAGGCAGGGGTAATGACATAAAAAGAAACCGCGAATGAACACGAATAGACACGAATGGAAAACATAAATATTGGAAATGGATTTTAAAGAGCTGAAATCGCTGGTCTCCGGTGGAGAATCTGAGACTGTAGAATTTAAAAAATCCACAGGTCAGTTGCGGCGGGCTGCTGAGACAATCTGTGGCATGCTCAACAGGGCTGGCGGCCGAGTATTGATCGGGGTGACGCCGGGGGGCCGCATCATCGGGCAAGTAATCTCTGATAAGACGCTCCGAGAAGCGGCCGAAGTGCTTCAGAAGTTCGAACCACCGGCATCTATTGCCCAGCTCCGTCTGAGAGTCGCGGATAACAAAGAGGTGCTGGTTCTGGAAGCGATTCCCAATTCCGAGTCCCGTCCGTATGCCTTTGATGGACGGCCGTACCAGCGGATTGGTTCGACAACGTCAATCATGCCCCAGGCAACCTATCAGCGCCTTCTTAATGAGAGAGCGCACAGTCACATCCGGTGGGAAAACCAAGCGGCCGTGAGCTATGAGACCGCCACCCTGGATTCTGAAGAAATTCTTCGCACGGTACGCCTTGGAATTGCCGCCGGCCGTTTACCGGAGTCAACCGGCGATGCTGTTCCGGATATCCTGGGGCGCTTGAGACTATTCCGGGACGGCCGCCCTAATCAGGCTTCCGTCGTTTTGTTTGGCACCCGTTTCATGCCGGATTATCCGCAATGCCAGTTGCGCCTTGCCCGTTTCCGGGGCGTAAATAAATCGGAGTTTCTCGATCAAAGGCAGATTGAAGGGCATGCCTTCCACCTGCTTGAAGAAGCCATGTTGTTCATGCGCCGTCACCTGCCTGTAGCAGGTCGGATTATCCCCGGTCTTTTCGAGCGCGAGGATGAGCCGCTTTTTCCATTGGAAGCCTTACGCGAAGCTCTGGTCAATGCTTTCTGTCACAGAGATTATACCATTATCGGCGGCGCGGTGAGTCTTGCCATCTATGACGACCGGCTTGAGATCTGGAGCGATGGTACGCTTCCGTTCGATTTGAAACCGGAGGACTTGAAACGCGAACATCCTTCCCGGCCACGGAATCCTCTGATCGCTCAGGTTTTCTACTTGCGCGGCATGATCGAGCGATGGGGGCGCGGCACGCAAAAGATTGTGGAATTGTGCGTCAAGGCCGGGCACCCGGAACCGGAATTCGGCGAACAGGCCGGCAGCGTCTGGGTGCGGTTTCTGCCGAGTGGTTATATCGCCCCACACCGTGTGGCACATGATCTGACCGAGCGGCAAAGAGAGATTTTGCAAATAATTGCTAACCGCGGACCGCTTCCCCTTCGGGGAATTATGAACACAATGATAGAACCGCCGGCTTCTGCGACGGTTCGAGACGACATATATCACTTGAAGCGACTTACTCTGATCGATTCAAAAGGACACGGACGTGGAGCTGAATGGTTCGTCAGGAGGGAAAACAATCCATAGGCTGGAATAGGCTGGAGAATAAGCTGGCACTTCCAGCTTATTTCCAGCTTATTCATGAAGTCCGCCGATGAATAAGGCAAAAACAGGGCAGAATAAGGCGGCCAATTTTGCCTTAATCGAATTTGCACCGGATTGTGTGCATGGTGTCCGCACAAAGGGAATCACGAATGAACACGAATAGACACGAATTACGATCATTTTTTATTGGTGTGCATTCGTGTGTATTCGTGGTTCAAAAAGGATTCTGAAATGAGTGGCAAACAGAAACAATTATTCAAGACAAAAATTGTGCCGGGCAAGCCGGGCACTGGCAAACTCTTTGAAGAGGAATATGTTGTTGATGATGGACCGGTGGAATGTCTCGGTATGATCTTCGAAAACGACGATAAACGCCGCGAGTATTTCCTGGAGAAGCTTCGCGAGAAACTCAAGGACCCGGAGTTCCG
>CAZIYW010000033.1:0-43692 GCA_964543525.1 uncultured Fibrobacterota bacterium
AATTAAAATTTTCATTTTCGACTATAACTCTTTCATTGTATCGCTTTAATCTTTTAAATTAAAAGGGCGTACATTGTAGTACGCCCTGAATAAAATATCATTTCTTCAGAGTATATTACTTATTTCCTGAATGCCTCCAAATACGAATCGGCGTATATCGAGCGATTCATAACCAGCTCGGCGGTAAGGATAGTATTTACCAGTTCATCATCCATAACATCACAGATAACGGCATCCAGACCGTTACCGACAAGCATCGCTGCAAAGACACGGTTGATGAGTCCCTTCTTCGTTGTACCATTGGAAACATTGCTTAATCCACAAACGATATGACACGGCGGATCCGAGAACAGGGTGAACTGCGAGGCTGCCTTCAATATTTCCTGCGCCTGTTCCTGCATGAATTTCAAGGGCATGACAATGGGATCGAGAAATAATTGCTCCGGTTCCATACCGTATTCCATAATTTTAGCAAAAACCTTACCGGCATTTTCAACGCGTTTATCTGCGGTTTTCGGACTTCCCGCTTCATCCATGCATAAACCGATAACGGAAGCTTTATGTTCAGCGACCAGCGGAAGTATTTCATTCATTCTTTCTTCAACAGCCGTGGTCGAATTCACCAGCGGTGGTTTTTTACATGTGGGTATTGCCTCTTTTAGAATTAACGGTTTGTTCGTATCGATTGATATACGTGTATCCACCTCCTCCTGCACCATTTCGATCATCCAGCACATATCCTCCGGTTTATTGGAGACAGCGCCAAGATTGACGTCAAGATAATCAGCTTTGGCATCGGTCTGTTTCCGTGCCCACTCTTTTATCGGATCCCCGTCTTTATTCACCACAGCCGCCTTAATATCCTTGAATCCGGTATTAATTCTTTCGCCGATAAAAATCATTGTAACCTCCTGGTTATGATAATTTTTTAAGGGTTTCCCGTACTCTCTGTATGGCTTCAGGATGCGCCATGACCAGAATATCAGCTCCCGCCTGCAGATAGGCGGCTGCACAGACCGCTTCCCACAAGGGACCGCGTTTATTTAGTTTACCCCAGCCAGGCAGAATATCATCATCCGCTACCGCTTCCTTAACCCGCCATGTCTCACCACCGACATCACAAATCTGCGGCGCAGCCATGAGCTTATCGCCCTTGAGTCCGGTTATCCGGGCACGCTCAAGAATTGTATACACATAATCCAGCCCGTATCCCAATGCCGCAGTTGTCTGAAACATCACCACGTCTTTCAGATCAAAGCCGGCATCCTGCAGCAGAATATTAACCTGTTTGCCGATATTGATATCCACCGGCGCTTCAGAAATAATCTTATGCTTATCAGCTTTACATATTGCCACAATAGTCCGATAATTACTTTCCTTTGCAGAACCAATGAGACAGTTCTCTCCCCGTGCAGCCTGTGAGCATTCCGGCAGGATATGGTTATCTTTTTCATCATCACCACATCCCCATAATATCAACGGAACATCAACCGCCTTGAGAACATCCTGCACTACTTTGGCACAATCTGCGGGTGAAGCGTCATTGACGGCAGGATCTGCACCCACCATCTTCAGACTGATTAAATCCACCCCAAATTCCTGCACACATTTCTGCGCCCACTCAACCGGAGAATTTATTTCATCGCCGATAGCGCTCTTTAACGCATCCGGCCATTCAGGCGGTGTATCAGCAACAAAACCTGCAATAACCGGCGGGTTGGGTATGTCACCTTCATCCGTCATCAGAGGCAAGGTTGTCTGTCCGCCCACGGTTACCGTTTTTGCCCGTGTCCCGCCCTCTTCTTTTGTGGCGCCAATTGTCACCTCACTAATCTTACTGGCCCATTTTTCTTTGACATCAGGTAGTTCCATGAGTACCTCCTATGGTCTCCATCATTGTAAAAATACTTTTTTTTGCTTTCGAATCTGTAACAGTAAGTAAAGATTCACCGTTAAAAATGGCATCCTCAATTACCGGATCACGGGGTATATTGCCGAGATACTGAAACGGCAGTTCAGCAATCCTGGCCTGAATTACCGCGGTATGCTCCTCACGTATCATGTTTGTTACAATATACTTATGACGGATTACATTTTTAACCGTCTCCGTAATATCATTAACTTTTTTTGCCGTATCAAATGAAATGGGATTATCATTTACCACTACCAGTAATGCGTCAACATTTGAAGTTGTTCTTCTGCTGAGATGTTCCAATCCGGCTTCATTATCCATAACTACCCATGCATATGAGGGCGCAAGATCATCAGAAAATTTCCTGATAAGATTATTCAACGAGCAGTAACAGCCGGGGCCTTCTCCCCTTCCCATTGTAATAAGGTCAAAACCGTTTGCCTCATCAATAATCTGATGCAATCCAGCCTCCACATAACTCGGCTTTGTCATACCGGCGGGAAGATTCTTTATCTCCCTCAGAACATCTTCCCTCAAATCGCCGACTGACTTCTCCGGCGTTATACCGAGGAGAGTGCCCAGATTGGCATCCGGATCAGCATCAACCGCCAGTATCGGCCCCATGTTCTTTTCCAACAGGTAGTGAATAATTAATGCGGTAATAGTGGTTTTACCGGTTCCACCCTTTCCGGCAACTGCTATTGTTTTTGCCATATTCTTCTCTTTCTACTGTGTTGCTTTCTGAAAATCCTCTATATCAGTATGCGGCAGGAACATTGCCTTTGTAAACTCGTGCACATAATCATTGGCACCCATTAAATCATAGTACGTCGTGTTTTTACCAATTTCAACGATAGTTTCAAGCGCATTATGGCACAGGGCAACCATCTTGGCTCCCATTATAGACGTGTTGCCGACAAACTCAACCCGTTCCCGGGGCATCCGGGGTATTAGCCCAATTGTTGTTGCACTGTCAATGTCAATATGTTTTCCGAAAGCGCCAGCCAGATAAAAATGTTTTATATCATTAAATTTCATATCCAGCCGCTGTAATAAAATTTTCATTGCTGCATAAATCGCTGCTTTTGCAGTAATGATGTTCTCTATATCAGCCTCAGTAATATAAATCTCTCTGGCACCGTTGCAACCTTTCACCAGTGAGTACCGTTTAGTCCCTTCAATGGTGGTAATACGGTGAGAATCCTTCTCAATAAATTTACCTATGCGATTTATTATCTCCTCCTGTAAAAGGACACTTACGCAGTCAATTATTCCCGAACCGCATATTCCTATCGGTGTTGTATTACCTATTGTTTGACAAACAATTTTTCCATCCTGTACATATACCTTTTCAATTGCACCTTTTTCAGCCCTCATACCACATTCTACACTTGCGCCTTCAAGGGCCGGACCTGCCGATGCTGAACACGCCACGAGCCATTCCCTGTTGCCGATAATTACTTCGCCATTGGTGCCGATATCAACCAGCAAACATGTCTCTTCACTTTTATACATGCCGGTTGCCAGAATACCGGCAGTTAAATCACTTCCAACCCATCCGCTTATCCCTGGCAGCGAATAAAGCAATCCGCGGGGATTTATCTGAATACCGACTTCCGCTGCCCGCAATGGGGGCGGCTCAACTGAGGTGGCAATATACGGTGTCCGCCGGATATTCTCTACAGGAAGACCCAGCAGAAAATGACTCATTGCTGTATTACCCGCACAAACAATTGCAGTTACATCAGCAATGTCAATAGAATTAGCCTCGATAAGTGATCGAATCAATTTATTAATATCATTCACCAGCGGTTTCTGCAGATATTCAATTCCCTTCTTTTCAGCCGATATCAATCTCCCGGTTACTTCCCGCCCGTATATTCCCTGTGAATTGAAACATGCCTGGGCATCAACCGTTTTAAGAGTCGTACCGTCAACAAGATGAGCCACTACAGTGGTGGTTCCCATATCAACGATAATCAGATAATTTTTATCCGCAGTATTACCACCCTCAATATACATCAGCTCCGCCACATTCATGCGCACACCAACAACGGCGGTTATTCTATAATCATATTCTCTGAGAATTTTGGGTAACGACTTGATAATCTTCAAACCGGTCTGGGTTTCTGAAACATGCAATCGTTTCTTGACTTCAGTACATATTCTCTGATGGTCCGGAATATTTTTCGCCAATGATGGTTTTTCCAGCTCCAGATAAATCTTCCGCACCAGCGGATTCGGTGTACAGCTCCCCCTGCCGATGATATCGGAAAAATCATGAAAACGCTCAGTATCATGTTTTCCTTCCTTCTCCGTTTTTACCAGTGTCTCTTCCGGGATTTCTACAATGCAGTCACTCTCAATAACGGTAAGGCAGGACAGGACAACACCCTCTTTAATCTCATCACGGGTAAGTTTGGCGGAAGTACCGCCGGAGACGGTTCCCTCTTTTATAATCATTTTACATCGGCCACAGATACCATCACCGCCACAGACATTATTGACAACGATGCCTGCTTTTGCAGCAGCTTCGAGTAACGAAGTTCCCGCACCAACAGTGACTCTCTTGTTATGTGATTTAAAGGTAACGGTATATTCTGCCATAGGTTATTATTTATCACTGCAAAGGCGCAAAGTTCGCAAATTTCACTCTCGGCGTTATTTGCGTCTTTGCGGTAAAATCAAAAGTATTTTATTTCCACTTTTCATTCAGGAACCCTGGAATCTTACTTGCATTCTCCGGCCCTATAATAACTTCTTTCCACACAGACGTATCTTCAATTTCAGCACGGAAAACGGGCAATAATCCCGGAATAATCAATTTACGATGTTTAACTTTCTCAGCAACTTTCTGTTCGTCGATGGTTTTGACAACCTTTTCGGCAGAAATTTTATCACCGGCATAGGCATTGAGCACTCCCAGCCCCTCTGTGTCAACAACACAAATATAGGATGGTATCTTGCTCCTCTCAACTTCACCCTCCACGCTGAAATAGGTAAGAGAGAAATTAGTGGTAAACATAACAGGAGAGTTTTCATTAGGACTGCCCACTTCATATAACTTTGCTTCAACGGTATTGGGCACCTGCGGATCCGTATAGATATTCTGAACGGCCGTCATAATCGGCAACAATTCCCATGGTTCCGATCCGTTAATAATTACGATACCTGCATATTTCGCTGCAAATGATGCTGCAAAAACAGTTTCAGCTTCAGGCGAATCAGCCTCTACCTCGACCATGGCAGGATACCCGAGTGCTCTGAAATTTTTCTTTAATGCCGCGCGTCTGGCCATGGTCAGTGAACGAATGGTGTCACCAACATTGGCGCTCTGAAAACCCAGTACCATTTCTTCAACACCTTTTTCTTTTGCCTGTTTGGTAATATCAGCCAACTGCTCCAGATTCTCCCCGCTCACTGCAAGCGGTACTTTGGCCCCCGCGGCAACCTCGGCGAGTGCATCCACAGTAGATGCATCTGCTCTGTAAATGAGCGGTCTTTCCGCAGCGACCGCATCGACAGCCGCCTTTATTTTATCAACGTTCGTCCCAACGATAATAAGCGGTACATTGCTTTTCTCCGCCACAAGCCTGGCGCGTCCCGCCGAATCGGCACATTCGTCAACCTCAACGGCGCTGAACTCAACTTTCAACTTATCACCAACTCTCTCGAATACGGCATTATTAATTTTCTCAACCTGTGCCGTTGCCTCTTCGTCAGAAAGAGAAGACGGGATGCGCACGGCGATGCCGGTTCCATGATGAAATTTCTCTTCATGGCGGAACATGACCGTTTCCTGACCGAACTCAAACTGCTTGCCCTCAGGACCGATTTTCACCAGCTTCATCGGAGGAGCCGATGCATCGGAGAGTTCCGACTGGGCATCTTCAGAAAGCTGCGTACAGTCCGTCAATGCCTTCTGTTTTGCTGCAACCTGCATCGCAAATGCCATACAGGTTGGAAATCCACACTCCTTACAATTGGTTTTTGGCAATCTTTTATAGATCTGCATGCCCGTTAATGCCATAAATGCCTCCTCACGTATTAATTACTCCTTTTACCTATTTTCTTATTAAACTTCAGTATAAATAATTTGATCCAACGTAACCGGATACTTTTCATGATGGTATACTATCCATACACGAGGTGATTACTTTCAGCACCTTCTTTACATAATCTCTCGCACTTCACTTTTAAAACAACGGTTCCATCTCAAAAACAGGATGTCCAACTTCCTGAAGATATTCCATAAGCTTTTCAGGGTCTTCCGCATTTTCCTCCGTTGCAATTTTATCAAAAAGATCCGGCAATCCTTCTTTTTCAAACTGCGCTTTTAATCTTTCTGCGACTTCTTCTTTCAATTGTTTGGGCATCCAGACGATTCTTTTATGTCCGCCCTCACCGGATATAAACTTGGGACTGCTAATATACATTTTTCCTATGCCGATGAATCCTGGAGTCTGGGTGCCACCGCCGATCTGACCTGCAAGTGTTGAAAATTTCATTCCGCAGGGAGTCATTCCGGTAAAATCCCTGTCAACAATCATCACACCGTTTACTTCCGGTACAATAGCGGCAATACATTCAAAACAGCCACAGGAGGTCATCGGCTCTTCCATGATTGAGTACGCATTAAATTTCTTTAAATTGCCATTTGATTTCAATTCAACATAATCGTTGATATTCTTCCATTGGCCTTTTACCGGATCGAGACACTCTCCTTTCACCACAGGCTCATTGGGGCCGTGTTCATCAATCTGGTACGAGGCCTTGCAGTCCAGCCATGTATATGCCCCACACAACCCAAGACGTTGCGGCGTAACAATACACACGTGGTCAGGCGCATATGACTGGCATAATGTACATGAATAGTACTCTTCAACATCCTCATCGGTCATGCCGCCAATCCGGTCATCCCGATCGCTGTAAACAGCTTTCGCCGTCTCAAGTAATTCCTTTGCTTTTTCCGTATCGGTATACAATTTCACTTGAACCCTGTCAACAATTGTTGAGAAATCACTATGCATCTTGGCAACCAGGATCTCACCGAAATCCTTGATCTTGAAACCCTTTTCTTTTGCCATCTTACTGATTCTCACCCAGACAATATTCCGCTGACCCATATGAAAAATGCCGTTTGCACAGGAGATAAATTCATGAATCCTTCGTTCGAGCACCGATTCAAAATCTTCCTGGAACTCACGACCGGCAATCTCAACACAAATACCCAGAGGATACGCTTCTCCTTCAGTCATATCATCAATTTCAGGGCCGATAACTTCGATCTTGCCGTCTTCAACCTGATCCATCGGTTTCATTCTGAGCAACTCGAAGGCATCGGTATATTTACCGCCGAACTGGACATACATATCCTCTTTCCTGACACGCTCACCTTCAAATCCGGCGCCGAAAGGAACCGGGATAGGAATTTTTTCTATTTTGATAGTCAATCCGCGAAGCTCAATGGCGCGACTGATAATCTCATCCATTTTAACACCGGAAATAACATGCTCATAAGTACAGATACCGGTTGGTCGAATCTCAGGAATATCCACGTTTGAAATAACGGGGAAACCAAAGTTAATTGCCCCGGCGGCAGTGGCATATTTCTCATCGGTTATACACTGTTCTTTATCGACACTGCTATCGGCGCCGAGAGCCATAACAAATGCATGCACCCTTCGTTTGTTATAGAGGAGGATTTCCCGCGCCGCTTTCATATCGCCCGCTTCAACGCCTCCAAACGTCATGGCTGATCTTGCGGCAAAATTAAGCGCGTGAACCGCAGCTGTAATCTCCTTGCCGTACGGTACCAGAAAGGTATCCCAGTCCATTTGAATATTCTCCTCTGCGAGCTGCTCGGCAATAGCTTTTCCGTTTGTATGTCCGGCCATGAAGACAAGTATATTCCGCTCCTGAAATCCCTGCACCAGCTTCACCGCTTCTTCGTTTGTCTCCGTATGACCTGCAATTGCAACAAAACCTGGCATCCGGCCATCTACCAGTTTTATGCCCTGGAGACGAAGGATTGCATCATCAGTATATCCCAGCCAGATATTATCTTTTTGGGCGTCATCAGCTCCCATAACATATTTGAGCGACTCTATAATTTCCTCAGCAAGAAGAGTGGCAACACCGGAATCAAGCGTATCACCCAGATAGGGAAGCCATAATTCATCCGACGGAATATCGCAGAGGAGTTTTTTTGCCTCCTGTAACGACTCTTCAAGGTCACCTAAGGTCTGCACCTTCTGACCGAGGAAAAGAAGCATTATCGGCAAATAGTAAGCAGTGTTCGGGTATGCAACCAGTGTATCCTTTCCCTTCTTATCAATTGCTTCCTGCAGAACCTCCTCTGCCTGTTTTACCAGCTGGTAAGCACCCCTTATCGCGGCAGTGGCTATTATCTTCGACATGTCGAAACTCCTTTCAAAACCTCTATTATTAAATTATTACCTGTTACATCTATTTGAATTTATGGGCAGTCGCATTATATTTACAACTCACCTGACAATTCCAATGCCTGTGCGCTCTTTTTCCGTCTGCATTGAGGACACAGTCGTGCCCGAACTCGAAATTCTTCCCAATCAATTTTTGCCCTGTCTAATATACTCCTGGCAACCGGTTCGGTAACCATACGGGTTCCACACTCCTCGCATACCAGCAGCTTTCCTCTTGATTTAAACGGTGAGATTTCTACCTCGCCGGTGTCTTCATGTATTCGTATTTTAATAGTGCCGACCGGGCATACACAGGCACAGGCGCCGCAGGCGATACAATCATCCGAAGCCATGCGAAACGGGGTCGCCACGGTCCGGTCAGCACCACGTCCGATAAAACCAATGGCGGCTTTTCCAATAACTTCTTCACACACTCGGGTACAGAGACCGCATAGAATACAGTTACCCTGGCCTTCGGTAACCTTTGGGTAAGGTGTGTGATCGACTCCCATCCGTTTCGCAAGCTCTTTTAACTCATCACTATCCGGGGACCGCGCAAGCAACAGCTCCATGACCCCGCGGCGCGCATTCACCGCCGTCTCACTGGAAACGTACACGACAATGTCGCGTCGTACAGGATAGTTGCAGGCAGTGACCAGCTGTTTCCAGTCACCTTTGTCAATTTCAACCATACAGATACGACACGCCGCGGTATTCGAAATCGAGGGATGCCAGCATAACGTCGGAATCCAGATGCCGGCTTTTCGTGCAGCATCAAGAATCGTCGCGCTCTCTTCAACTTGAACTTTTATTCCATCTATTGTTACCGTATACACTTACGAATCTCCTTCTATACTTTAATAACCGCATTAAATGGACATTTAGCAAAACAGTTCCCGCATTTGGTACATTTCTCCGGATCTATTACATGGGGTACTTTCTTCTCGCCTGAGATGGCATCCGCGGGACACGCCTTTTTACAAATACCACAGGCTTTGCAGAGTTCCGAATCAATAATATAAGCGAACAGCCCTTTACATACCTTCGCCGGGCATCGCTGCTCATGGATATGTGCCTCATACTCATCCCGAAAGTACCGGATAGTAGAAAGCACGGGATTTGCCGCTGTTTTACCCAGGGCACATAATGCAGTACCGGAAAGCAGGTTGGCCAAATCTTCCAGTTTCTGCAGGTCATCCTTTTTTCCCTCGCCGCGGGTAATACGCTCCAGAATATCCAGCATCTGGGCAAGCCCTTCCCGGCATGGTGTGCATTTCCCGCAGGATTCCTTTTTAAGAAATTCAAGGAAATATTTTGCCACATTTACCATACAGGTGTCTTCATCCATGACAATCATACCGCCGGACCCCATCATGGAACCAAGCTTGGTAAGCTCATCAAAGTCAACCGGTGTATCCAGATACTGCTCCGGAATGCAGCCGCCTGAGGGCCCGCCGGTCTGAACTGCTTTGAATTTTTTACCGTTCTTGATCCCACCGCCGATAGTATAAATCATTTCTCGAAGTGTCATGCCCATTGGTATTTCAACAAGTCCCGTATTTTGGACATTTCCCACCAGACTGAATATTTTTGTCCCTTTCGAGCCTTCAGTGCCTATAGAGGAAAACCACTCACCACCTTTGTCGATAATGGGCGGAATATTGGCCCATGTCTCAGCATTATTCAGATTGGTGGGTTTTTCGTAAAGTCCCTGCTCAACCGTGTGTACATACTTTGCACGCGGCTCACCTGTGCGGCCCTCCAGTGATGCCATGAGCGCCGTGGATTCTCCACAGACAAACGCGCCGCCGCCCCGATTGATTCTAATGTCAAATGAGAAGGAACTGCCGAGTATGTTCTTACCAAGGAAACCCAGCTTTCGTGCCTGTTCAATGGCGAGGGTTAAATGTTTTACCGCCAGCGGGTACTCATTGCGCACATAAATATACCCATGCGACGAGCCGATTGCATAACCGCCGATAATCATCCCTTCAAGAACAGAATGGGGGTTCCCTTCCATAAGCGAACGATCCATAAAGGCCCCCGGATCACCTTCATCGCCGTTGCAGATGACATACTTGGGTGTGCCTCTCGCGCTGCGGCATGAGCGCCATTTACGAGCAGTAGAAAAGCCGCCACCGCCGCGGCCGCGTAACCCCGCATGTTCAACCTCGTCAATTATCTCCTCAGGTTGCATCTCAGTAAGGGCCTTGGCTAATGCAAGGTAACCACCTGCAGTTATATAATCCTCAATATTTATCGGATCTATAATCCCATTTTCAGCCAACACAATCCGATATTGTGATTTGTAAAAAGCTATCTCTTCAGCCGTCTTCGCTGTAACCCCTGTTACCGGATCTTTATACAACAACCGCTCTATGATATTGTCCTTAAGCACGGTTTCACGGAATATTTCTTCAACATCGGGCTCTTCTACACGCTGGTAAAAAATACCTTCAGGATGAATGACGACAATCGGGCCGCATTCACAAAACCCGTGGCAACCAACGCTTTTGGTATTAATTTCTATATCGACACCCGATTCTTTTACCGCTTCACAGAAAAGGTCATACAATTTTCGTGACCCTTTTGCTGCACAGGCGGTACCAATACACACGCTTACCGATTTGGATTCTGCTGATGTTTTTTGCTGCTTTACCAGTTTTTTTCGCAGGCGTTCGAGCTTTTCAGGACTATCGATCACCTTTATCCCGGATGCTTTTTTACTCACGATTTCGCTCCCTCTTCAACAGGTTCCTCTTTACCCGAAGAAAGTCCGTTAATTATTTCCAGTGCTGATTTCGGCGAAACACCATCATAATATTTTTCATCGACAATCATAACCGGCGCCAACGCACAGGCGCCTACACAGTTTACCGCCTGCAGGGAGAACAACTTATCCTGAGTGGTGCCGCCGGGTTCTACCTTATATTCATCACAAATAGCTTCTAAAATCTGCGGCGCACCCTTCAGATAACAGACCGTCCCCATACACAGCGTAACATCATGTTCACCCTTGGGAGCGAGCCGAAAGGAGGCGTAAAACGTAGCTACCCCATAAATACGTGTCAGCGGTATAGACAGCTTCTTCGACAAACGACGTAAGTGCTCCTCCGGCAGGTAACCATACTCTTCCTGCAAATCCTGCAGCATGGGAATAAGCATACCCGTATCAGCATCATAGCGTTTTACAATAGTTGAAATAATTTTATCTTCTTCCTTCATGCTTACCTCTTTACCTTTTATTAAATCATTTCAATGGATACCTCTTTACCCCGTTCACGAAGAACTTCTGCTATCTCCCGCACCACACCCGGACGAATTTTCAGACGCTTGGGCAGATCCGGATTCTGATGAGCAGGATTAACCGCGTGTCCCACAATAAAATGGACATGATCAAGATCAAGTAAATATCGCAATAAATCAGCCGCGCCGTGGGTCCGATATCGCACCGATCTCTTTTGCACGCCTGATTGCAGCATATCGCTTACCTTTGTCTCAGCAGTCGTCTCACCCCAAAACCGCGCTATTTCCTGAGCTGTTTTCATCTGCCCGGAAATAACCTTCTGGGCCCGCTTCAGGATCTATGCCCGAAGTTCGCGATAATGCCTTTTAGCATTCTCCTCCTCCGAAATATCGATAAAAATACCGCGAAACAGTTACACCCCTTCAATAGGAAAAAGCCCTGCACGATAGCTAACATTATGCTCCGAAGCGCTCTCTTTTACCGTTAGGCCGACACATACGATAACAGTTTGCATTACGGTATACTCGTTACTCTGAATCGTTTTGCTGTTCCTGTGATTTTACAAGCTGTTCAGCGACTTTTTTCCGCTTTTTTTTATTAACCTCTTCCTCATTACCGAAATACAGTGCCCCGGTGATACAGGCAGCCACACATGCCGGTTCTTTTCCCTCTTCGAGTCGCGCAATGCACATGTCACATTTAAGCACACTCTTTCCGTCAGCACTCACATCAATCATACCGAAGGGACAGGCCTGTACACACATTTTACAGCCGATGCATCGCGTTTCATCAATGAGTACCGGACCCTGATCATTTTCACGATGTATGGCGCCTGTGGGACAGACCAGCATACACGCAGCCTCTTCACAATGATTGCAGTGTACGGGAACAGCATGGTTTTTATACACCTCTATTTTTATTCTGTGTCCGGGTTTTTCCCCGGCATATATAGCCGATTGTAATTCTCCCTTGGATGAATGAACAACGGCACATGCCAGCTCACAGGATTTACATCCCAAACATTTTTTAACATTAATAAAGATTTTCTTTTTCATTTTTTCCCTTTCACTGTGTGCCTGTAGTTCTATTCTTCGTATGGAAATGCCTGTTCATACATAGGCGGCTTCAACTTCAGTGCTTTTCGTTTTTTGTCAATATGCCGGATCATTTTATGCGCGGCTTCTATAGGATCCAGTTCGAACGCCCACATACCGCCAACCTCATCCTCTAATTCCTCGGTAATATATTTGGTGAGATTTTTACTCCCCGTCACCGGCAACGGATGTCCTATCATGGTATACACCCCTGAGGCAACAAAGTAAAAGCCGATTGATACTGCCTTCTCGGACATCCATTCCGGCGCGGCCCCGGCAGCCGGAAGGTCGGAGATATCATCACCCAAACCGCCCTCTTTAACAATCTCAGTCAATACCCGCAAGATACGGCTGTTATCCACACAGGAGCCGAGATGAAGCACCGGCGGTATACCAACCGCGCGGCACACCTCCTGAATCCCCTTACCGCCATATTCAAATACAGCTTCAGGTCTGAGAAGACCATGCTTTGCACAAGTAACAGCATTACATCCCGTGGTAACAACCGCTACATCGTTTTTAATGAGCTCCTTTACCATTTTAATATGTCCTTCTTCATAGTCAACATTGGGATTGGAACATCCAATGACTCCCGCTGCACCGCGAAGTCGACCCGCAATTATCGCATCGTTCAAAGGGCGGTAGGTTCCACGGTACTTGCCGCCTAAAAACCTGAACACCGATTCTGTTGTAAAACCCGCTACCAGCTTCTCCGTATCTTTCGGAATATAGACAGCTTTCTTCTTTCGATTGGCAAAATTATCAATAGCAGTCTCCAGGATTTTCGTGGCAATCTTTACCGCTTCATCTTCATTGAATTCTATATGCTCGACACCGGGGATTTTTGCTTTCGGCGATGTCGTTATCAGTTTGGTATGAAAACATTTTGCTACCGTCCCAAGACCGGGCATAATACACTGTACATCAACTACCATAAGCTCCACAGCACCGGTCATTAAAGAAAGCTCCTGCTGAAGAAAGCTTCCTGCAAGTGGTATCCCATGCCGCATTAATATTTCATTGGCGGTACAGCAGATACCGGCAAGGGTAATACCCTTTGCGCCTTTCTCTTTTGCTTTTGCAATAAGTTTTTCATCCTGGGAAAGAACGGCAATAATATCCGAAAGTGTCGGTTCATGACCATGAACAACGATATTTACATTATCTTTGTCCAGAACCCCCAGATTGGAATTCGAACGGATAGGATTGGGAGTACCGAACAGGATATCGGAGATTTCCGTTGCGACCATTGAACCGCCCCAGCCGTCACCGAGTGAAGCTCGCATGCCGTGCCGAACGACGTTTTTATATTCACAGTCAACTCCTATGTGGGTACGGTGCATAATCTCGACGATTTCCCTGTCAACCGCCCGGGGCATAATGCCAAGCTCCTGCCAGCGTTTGACCCTGGCCTCCGGCGCTGTGGCGGCCATCTTTAAATATCCCTCCGGCTGTCCGAACTCCATCAGTGCAGCGTGAGCAACCTCTTTCGCAATTTCTTTAATATCCCGGTCCTTCGTTTCTATTCCATAGATTGCAGCGACATCCTTCAACTTATCTTCATCTTTAATTCCATAATCGGAATTTGGATTAGTTGCCGCCATTAAAAGCGTATGAGCGATATCCCGACCATGATCGGAATGGGCAGCTGCTCCACCGGCAATCATCCTTACCAGGTTACGTGCCGCAATAGTATCGGCATTGGCGCCGCAGACACCAACCTGCGGTCCCTCGCCAAAAGGATCTATTCTGCACGGACCCATACTGCATATTCGGCAACAAATTCCCAGTGATCCAAATCCACACTGCGGTTGCATATCCTCGAACCTGTCCCATACAATATCAACGTTTTCTTCCTTCGCACGCTTGAACATTGCCTGGGAAGCCTTATCGGCATGTTTCAACTCCTTAGCCATTATTCTTGCCTCCGTTTCTGTCTATTTCAATACTTTTAATTATTTCCATAACTGCATTATCCGCGGACTCACTTGCTCCCGGAGCAGGTACCTCCTTAATCTCAGCTTCACGTAAACGCTCATCATAGGGGACAAAACCGGCAAAATGAATATCGGGAAAAGTCTCTTCCAGATACTTTCTGTCAGCCTCCGATCTGATTCTATTCCCAATAACACTTATCTGCGAAAGACCGATATTATCCGCCATGGTTTTAATTCTATAAAAGGTTTCCACGCTTCGCCTTCCCGGCTCAATAACCACCAGCAGTTTATCAACCGCTCTGATAGTACCGCGACTGAGATGCTCTACACCGGCTTCCATATCCAGTACCAGTGCAGTACCTTTATCAAGCAGTGAATGCGCGACCAGGGTGCGGACAAAAGCGTTCTCCGGGCAATAGCAGCCGGTCCCGCCTTTTTTCACCGCACCGGCGACAAGCACCTTGATACCGCCAATATCGACTGCATATTTTTCCGGGATATCACTCACCTGCGGATTGAGCCTGAACACCGCACCGACCGTACCGGGCTTTACGCCGGTCCTCTCTTCAATTAATTCCTTTAATTCGACCAGAGGCGGCACTGATCCGGGTTCCGGATGCCCCATGCAGGCAAGAAGATTTGAGTCGGGATCCGCATCAATAGCCAGAACATTATATCCTGTTTTTTGGAGCGCAGCAGCAATTAGCGCACTCATTGTTGTCTTCCCTACGCCTCCTTTGCCCGTTACTGCAATTTTCACTGTTCTCTCTTCTCCCAAACCTTTCTGTCATTGAATTCCAACGACCTATATAAACTATACTATTCCTCAATTAAAAAATACTACCGGTTAACCGGCTTAAAAAATTCAATACCGGTGTGAACGTCCACTGCTCACCCATACGATCGAATCCTGATGCACATTCTTTGTGAAAATAATTTAAAGAATTGCGCCATTTCTCCTCCGTAAGGTTCTTTGCATTGACATGGCACCCAGAAGGCTGTGCTTTGCACATGGCAGACACGAATCGTGTTCCAAGAAAGCCTGGACCTAACCTTATGTAACAATTCGTCATTTATTTACTATGGAAGCATGAAGTAAAGCTGTTCATACCCATGATCCTGATAAACAACGTATATAAATCCACCGACTGTATCTATTTCGGTACTTCTTCAGTACGGAGTTACCGGTACTATTTTAGAAATTCTCAATCGGAGCCGGCCCCTTCTTTTTCAGTTCATCAACCATTTGGGTTACAGTTTCAGCGAACAGTTTCCCCTCTGATGCGCTTATCCAGCGGAGCCACACCCGATCCTCGTCGTAGCCCAGTTTATTCAATATTTTTTTCAGTATGGCGACACGTCTGCGTGCTTTGTAATTCCCGGACTCATAATGACAGTCTCCCGGATGACACCCGCCGATTAAAACACCGTCCGCACCATCAAGTAACGCTTTTATTACATACGTCATATTAACCGATCCCGAGCACATAAGCCGTATTATCCGAATGTTCGGAGGATATTTCATCCTGCTGGTCCCGGCAAGATCTGCCCCGGTATAGGTACACCAGTTACATAAGAACCCTATAATCTTCGGTTTATATTCTTCCACAGAATAACTCCTTCACAGCAATTATTGAACCTGTGTCAACTCTTCCTCTTCGAATGTTGAAACAGGAATATCTTCATCGGGATTCTTACCCGACACATAATCAAATATACTCTGTAGCGCTTTGCTTATTTCCGAAAACAGCGTACCGAGAGGAATGTTCACCGGGCAGACATCCTCACACATACCACACCCCACGCATGAAATTGACACGTGATTCAATCTGCCGATATGAAACAGCATCGTGTCAGGCGGTACCCGTACACTCCCGCTTTTCCTGAGTTGCGATGCAAATTTACTGAATCGAGTATCATGCTGTTCCGAATTAAAATTACACAGGTTGCAGTAACATATCGGACACGCCCTACTGCAACTGTGACAGCCGACACATTTATACAGTGCGGAACTCAGACCGGCCATGCCGGGCTCTCCAAAGTGATATTCACCGTAAAACTGTTCGCCGACTTTTTCTCTATGTTCTATAAGCCCTTTCATTTTTTTATCTTCATGGCCTCTGAGAAGAGGAGTATCCCGTTTCTCTATCGAATACTCTATTCCCTTTATCAGTTCTTCGCCTCTATCGGTATTTACCACCATCGCGCATTCGCTGTCGTTATTCCTTCCCAGCATATCAATAGTAAAATCGGCATTGCAGGGTATAAAATGTACACATCCTTTGCAGACATCCCTGATATTTTCCACCGTTTCCGCTTTATTGAGACTTGCATAATATTGAGGCAGATTATTTTCAATTTCTCCCTGTGCAAGTAGTTTCAGGGGGAATACCCCTCCGCAGGTCATTGATATAATATAAAGGTTCTTGAAAGTACCCTGCTGCAGTTTAATCCGCTCAATAAAAGCCCGTTCTTCACAGGGCCGCACGACAGCCGCAATCGGCTGCGGAGGACCTTCTTCCCATGTCAATCTTGAAAGCAGTGTCGCTGCATTGGCAGGCATGACCGGTGCAAGGGGAGTTGTTTCATCCATCTTCGCAGGATCCGTTACCAGGGAATAATACGCTGAACGGTTTTTTCTTGTCAAAGCCAGCACACCGGCAACCTTTTTGCTTTGAAGAAGCACTTTACAAAACTCTTTGATACCCTCTTCAGCACTTTTCTTAATGGTAATTACTTGAGGCATCATCGTTCCCTTTACGTCTCATACTCTTTTAATTCTTGTTCGTTATACACCCGCAGAGGCGGCGGTGCATCCCTCTTCCCAGGGATATAATCGAAAAGTTTCTGTGTTTCATCCGCAGCAATACTAAATATCTGTGCCACTTTTATATCCATGGGACAGCAATCTTCACACGCACCGCACCCTACACAACTGACCGACATATGCGTCATTCGTCCGGTCTGGAACAATAGCGTATCGGGGGTAAATTTCATCGTTCCTTTTGATTCTGCCTGGAGCAGATAATCATCGGGTGCATAATGCACTTTAACTGAATTAAATAAACACTGGCGGCAGTAACAGACGGGACAGACACTTCTGCACACCTGACAATTAATACACGAGCCAAAGGTATCGCTCAGTGAATTCAGTCCCGTAACGTGCTGCTTCAGTTCCTCCCGGGCTTTTTTCCGGGCGGCTTTTCTTTCTTCAATGCGCGCGTTCATTTTCTTTTGCCAGTCACCCAACTCCTCTTCCCTGCCAATCCCTACTTTTTCCAGTACTTCCCTACCCTTGTCTGTATTCGATATGAAAGCGACAGCATTATTTTCTGTCTCAGGCAGTGCAACATGAATATCCGCATCACACCAGGTACTCTCCGTACACGTGAAGATATCGCACATCCGGCATATTGGCCGTATCAGCTCATTATTCCATTCACGCGCAGCATGCTCAAATTCTTTTTCAACTTTTTCGGGATCGGCAATATAATCCTGTAACGGCATTGCGCCCGGACAATCCATGGAAATAAGAACGACCGGTTCCAAATCGCACTGGTTGAGCTTTGACAGTTCAATAGCGGCACGCGCTTCACACGGTCTCATAAGAGCCGCGATCTTCATGGCAGATTTTCCACTTCGGGTAATACTGCTTAATGCCCGCGCACCGTTCACTGCAATAACCGGCGGCACTACAGAAGCCTCTGCAAGTTTGTCGGCAGTTACCAGCCGCCATTCAAATGAATCACCGACAGCATTTTTAAAAGGAAGAAGCAAAGCATCAATATCCGCTTTTTCCATAACATCCTTTAAAAAATTCTTAACCGCCGCTTCAAAACCGTTGTCTGGGTTTAGTATGCCACCTTTCACCGTAAAACCTCCACGACTTCCTGATGGATTTGTATGTCTTTAAACTGTTTTGTCTGTACTGCTCCTGACGGGCAACTTCCGACACAATTGCCACATCCTCGGCATATAATCTCATTCACCACCGACACATGTTTCAATGCATCAAAACAGATAGCTCCATAATTACATACCTCAAGGCACATCCGGCAACCGATACAGTATGCTTCACTGATGTATGATGTTCTGACTTCCGGCTCAAGTTTCTTTCCGGGAATAAGTAACGACAATATCCTCCCGGCCACCGCACCGGCCTGTACCAGCGATTCTTTTATATTTTTAGGTCCCTGGGCACAGCCGGCAATAAATACGCCTTCAGTTGCGGTACTTACCGGCGCAAGTTTCTGATGCTCCTCAAGAAAAAAGCCCGTCTCATCCCGGGAAATTTTTAACATATCTGCAATGGTTTCCGCATCATTAACCGCGGTCATTGCCGCGGACAGTATAACCATATCGACATTCCGATGCTCATCTCCGTTATCATTCTGCCAGGTAATCATGGGCCCTTTATCGCTATTGTCAACGGTTACCGACTTCACCCGAATAAAATTGACACCTTTCTCCTGCGTATCCTCAAAGAACTTCTGATATCCCTTGTCGGGCAACGTCATTTCCCGGTAAAAATTGACCACCTCCGTTTCAGGCAGTTTCTCCTTAATATACCGCGCAAATTTAATGGAAGAGAGACAACACACCCCCGAACAATAACCCATTTCTTCACGTCCCACGCAGTTGATTATCGCTACCGACTGCGGAGTTTTCCCGTCTTTCCCAACTATTTTACCGGATTTATTCAGCACTTCAAATTCACGACCGGTATAGATATTGTCCACCTTCCCGTACCCATACTTCGGAGCTTTGAGCGGATCAAAAGAGTCATAGCCGGTTGCGACAACAATGGTCCCGGTCCTTATCTCAGTCCTTTCTCCTTTTTTATTTACCGTTACCGTAAAATTGCCGAGAAAACCGACCACCTCTTCTATGCTGCTGTTGGTAAACACTTCAATAGCACTGTTCTTTTCCACGTCACTGATTTTACCCGCAAGCATATCAGCAGTGTTTTCCATATTCTTGAATATTTTTTCAAACTCGTTCACTTTACCGCCAAGGGCATCACTCTTTTCAATCAGATAGACCTTTCTGTCCGCATGAGCCAGCAGCAGGCTTGCCTCAATACCCGTAATACCACCGCCGATAACAAGCACATCAGGATTTACCGCTATCTCTTTCTTTGCCAGCGGCTCGTGGTACCCGACTCTTCTCCAGGCGGCTTTAACATATCGTATTGCTTTCTCCGTTGCCGCCTCTTTATTTTCGACAATCCATGCACAGTGCTCCCGAATATTGGCCATCTGAAACAGGTGGGAATTGCATTTCGCCTCTTCACACACCTTCATAAATGTTGACTCATGCGCTTTCGGTGAACATGCGGCAATAACCAGTCTTGTCAGGCCATGCTCCTCGATCTGCTCCTTCAAAAACTTTTTCCCGTCCTCCGAACATAACAGTTTATGCTTTGCAACAAATGCCACGCCCGGTAAAGCGGCAGCTTCATCGACAATTTTATCAACATCCACTTTTTCAGCGATATTGGGTCCGCATTCACAAATAAAAACACCAATTTTTCCTTTCATGATCACTCTCTAAAGTAAAGACAATATTTTCCCCGCAGCAGACTGCGCCTGGGCAATAGACGTCTGCACATCCTTCGGCGCCTGAGCACATCCAACAACAAATATCCCCTTTTTTGTCGAGTCAACTACTGCGTATTCATCATTTTCCTCTTTGAAAAAACCATTGGTATCACAGGGAACTCCCAGTACCTCTGCAAGCTCCTTACTGTCCCGCTGGGGCTCGAGCCCCAGTGAGAGAATTACCATATCAGCCGAAACCGTCGCTTCTTTCCCGTTCTGCCGGTATTTCACCGCCGCAGAACCGTTATCAGAAGTTACTTCAATAGTATCAAATCGTTTAAAATCAACACCGGTCGACTCTATCTCACGGTAGAACTTATCGTATCTTTTACCGGGACTGCACATATCCTTATAAAACTCGGTAACGGAAATATTTTCAATCTTCTTTTTTAGATAATGGACAAATTTCAGTGATGACATGCAGCATATTGTAGAGCAATATCCCTTTTCTTCACGACCGACACAATGGATAACGGCAACCGATTTGGGTGGTTCACCATTCTTTTTTCGAATTTCTCCACCCGTCGGGCCGTTCGATGCAAACAACCGTTCAAATTCCCATGAAGTATAGGTATCCGCATAGGAACCGTACCCGTATTTTCCACCTTCAGCAACGGGAAAAATGGTAAATCCGGTGGCAACAACTATAGCACTCACCTTGACTTCACGTGTTTCATCCTCTTCATCAAAATTAATTGCTTCAAAAACGCATGCCTCCTTGCACGCCTGGCAGTCTTCACCCTTAAAACGCAAACAATTATCGGTATCAATAGCAGGAACATTGGGCAACGAACCTGCGCACGGCAGGTATATTGCCTTCCGGTCCATAAGTCCCTGCTCGAACTCGTTTTTCAACACCACCGGACATGGCTCAAAACACTCGCCGCATCCAATGCAATCAACCAGGTCAACATACCGTGCTTTTTTCTCAACCGTCACAGTAAAATCGCCGGCCTCGCCCCGGACAGCCGTAACCCGACTAAGCATCAGCAGGTCGATATTCTCATTTTTCAATACCTCCTGCTGTATAGGGGAAACCATACAGGTGGCACATTCCAGATTGGGAAATACATCCTCGCATTTGATAATATTACCGCCGATAATGGGTGATTTCTCAACAAGATATACCTTCCTGCCAGCTTTGGCGAGCATCAGGCTTGTTTCCATTCCTGCAATACCTGCACCAATCACCAGTACATTTTTTTTCATGTATTCCTCACCGTTGAACAAGCGTGCTTAACTATAGCGCTGCTGAGGGAAACAGGTACCAGAGATTAAAAGATGTCGTGGATTTATTTTGTTTTTCAGACAAGTGTATGCCGCCTGATTGGATTGGGCCCCAACTTCTTAATCTTTTCTGTGAATTCAATCACAACCTGCTGATATTTCTGTCCTTCCGAAGCTGAAATCCACGCGAGCTGCAACCGTTCATGTTCCAACCCCAGTGAGCGCACAACCTCTTTAAGCAGTGCAAATCTCCTCCGCGTATAATAATTACCGTTCCCATAATGGCAGTCACCGGGATGACAACCTGCAACCAGTACACCATCCGCACCACGCAGAAACGCCTTCAGCATGAGTACCGGATCAATACGACTCGAGCACATCACCTTTACCACCGATACCGACGGCGGCATCTGTAACTTGCTCGTTCCTGCAAGGTCTGCAGCGGCATACGTGCACCAGTTACAGCAGAAACCAATAATTTTTGGTGAAAATTCTTCCATAGTATTTAAAACTGTATTTGCGCTTTAAATTTGCCACCGCCCTCATCGGCACAGACAAGCAGGGTCCTGCCGGTTTTTTCACACCATGCCTTCATATCGTTGGGAAACGACGGACAATCAGCCAATACCTCAAGCATATCTCCCGGCTGAAGTTCTTTTGCTTTAATAGCTACCTTCAGCGTAGGCTGCGGACATTTCAATCCTAAAACATCAAGTGTATGTGTCGCCATTTGCAGTCTCCTTATTATAACCGTATAGTACGTTAACCTAATGTTATTTCATTAATTGTATTTTTCTATAGTATCACCCGAAACAGCACTTCCTATCCTCATTTAAAATGAAAAAGTAATATTGGCGTCTTTTATGTCATTTAAAAAACCGGTTGCCCCGGCAAGTTCAACCCCCTCTCTGAAATCTTCAGCTTTTAAATCCTTTGCACCAAGCGCAAGCTCACAAACAATAATTTTTCCACCAAGATCACGGATACCGTCATATAACTCAACCGGATCAGGTAGTCCTTTTGTCCCTTTTAATTTTTCCAGTTCGCCTTTTACCATGGCAGAAGCACCTGCAGGGGTATAAAACAGTACCAGGTCATCACCGGAAGCCGCAGCAGAAGAGCCTAAAATGAGTGGAGGAAATACACATCTAGATTCGGAACTGTTACATACAATAGATATTTTTGCCATACTACCCCCTTGTTACACGATAAAGTATTGAAAGAGAAGTTAATTAAAATAATTTTATATAATCAATTTTAAAATTACTATATTCAAAACATTATAATGTTCCGTATTTTATTCCAGTGCGGCCCATACCATTTCCGTTATCTGTCGCGGTCTGAAACCAAGTTGTTGTATTGCGCCGGGCGGACATGCCATTGCGCAGGCGCCGCACCCTTTGCATAACGCCGTATTGACCTGGGACACTCTCTTTCCGGCCCTGGATATCAGCTCCGGTGCATCGTAAGAGCAAATTGACACACACACACCACACCCGCCACACACTTCCTCATCAACAGAGGCGACAATTGCCTCCGGTACATACTCCTTCTTTGATATCACGGTAACGGCGCGTCCCGCTGCCGCTTCAGCCTGAGCAACAGTCTCTTCAATATTTTTCGGGCAGTGCGCCATACCTGCCAGATATACTCCCTCAACCGAGAAATCAACCGGTCGCAGCTTCATGTGGGCCTCAAGGAAAAACCTGTTCCCTGTCAACGGTACCTTGAGCATCTGCGCCACAGATTCAACATCATCATGCGGTACAACGGCAGGCGCCAGCACTAAAAGATCCGTGTCAATTGCCAGAGTACTCCCCAGTAATTTATCATAGACATCAACCGTAAGCGAGTTCTTGGCTGCAGTCACCTCCGGTTTTCTATCCACATCGTAGCGGATAAACTGTACACCCTTATCACGTGCGATTGTATAAAACTTCTCGCTGAAACCATAGGTTCGCATATCACGATACAGGATAAATACTTCGGTGTCGGGATACTGATCTCTTATCGTTATTGCATTCTTGACAGCCTGAGAGCAGCATATTCTGCTGCAGTACATTCTCTCTTCCTCACGCGACCCGACACACTGTATCATGACAACTCGTTTAGCTTTAAATGTACCCCGGGCCAGCTTCTCTTCCAGTTGTAGCTGAGTAACCACTTTTTTACTCGAACCGTAGCAGTACTCGTTGGGTATACTCTCCCGGGCACCGGTTGCCACTATTACCGCCCCATGCTCAATGTCGACACTCTTTCCGTCACGAATAATTCTTGTTTTAAAATTACCTACAAATCCTTCAAAAGCTTCTATCTGCGCATGCAACAGCACGGTGATATTCTTCTGTTTGGTAACTCTCGCTACCGTCTCAGCAAGCTTTTCCTGCGGGTCGGTTCCATTGAGCAGGAAATGTACCTTCCGCAGATAACCACCAAGCTCTTTTTCTTTCTCCACAATAGTTACTTGATAACCCTGATCCGCCAGGTTAAGGGCTGCTGTCATTCCGGCCATTCCCCCACCGATAACAAGCGCTTCACTTCTGATCTGCAAAGAAACACTCTTGAGAGGTTCAAGGAGGCGCGATTTTGCAACAGCCATACGCACCAACTCTTTTGCCTTTTCTGTTGCCTCCCGGGGCAGTTGCATGTGCACCCAGGAGCACTGATCACGAATATTCGCCATTTCAAAAAGATAAGGATTGAGCCCTGCGTCGCGGATCGTATCCCGGAATAAAGGTTCATGTGTCCGGGGGGTACAGGATGCCACAATGACCCTGTTCAGCTCCTTCTCTTTGATAATTTCCTTTATTTTTTCCTGCGTATCCTGTGAACAGGTATAGAGATTGTCTTCTGCGTATACGACATTGTCAAGCCCCCTGGCATACTCGGTAACAGTCGGCACATCAACAACGCCGCCGATATTAATGCCGCAATGGCAGACAAACACCCCGATGCGCGGCTCTTTGCCGTTCACATCCGTCTCCTCAGGATATTCCTTTACCACGGTGAGGCTGTTTCGCGCATCAGTCAGCAGTTTCCCTGCCTGAGCCGCTGCGCCGCTGCCCTGCGTAACCGTCTCAGGAATATCCATCGGTCCCGATGCGGTGCCGCAGGAATAAATACCCGGGCGAGTGGTATCAAAGGGAGCAAAACCTCCCGTCTTAAAAAAGTTATATTCGTTCAACTCAATACGGAGCTTCTCCGAGAGTGCTTTAAAATCTGCATTCGGCTCAAATCCGACAGAGAGGACAGCAAGGTCAAACTCTTCCCGGCTGAAAACGCCGTCCTCACTCTCATACTTCACCACCACCTGGCCATCCGTTTTTTCAGTCACAGAAGAGACCCGGCTGTTTTTGAATACAACACCATACTCATTTTTCGCCCGTTCTACATATTTGTCGAAGTCCTTGCCGTGTGCTCTGATATCCATGTAAAAAATAGTCGGTTCAACGCTGTTTTCATGCTCTTTGGCGATAACCGCCTCTTTCATGGCATACATACAGCATACTGATGAGCAGTATTCATTGCCGCATTTTTTATCACGGGACCCGACACATTGAATAAAAGCAATTTTATTTAAAACTTTGTGATCGGACGGTCGGACCACATGACCGCTGGTCGGTCCTGATGCCGACAGCAGCCTTTCAAACTCAATACTGGAGAGTACATTTTTCGAGCGGGGATAACCATAGGCAAATTTTTTTGCCGGGTCAAACTCCTCAAATCCGGTTGAGACAATTATCGAACCGACCTGTATCTCCTCCATCCGCTCAGAATCTTCATGCATAACGGCCTCTGCTTTACAGATGTTACTGCAGCCTTTACAATCGAGTTTGTCGGTAAGTTTCAGGCAATGGTCGGGATCCCTTACATAGAGCCTCGGTACAGCCTGGACATAAGGTGTATAGATAGCCCGGCGATATGCCAGCTTTTCATCAAACTCATTGGGCAGCACCACGGGACAGCAGCTTTTTATTTCAATTGCCTCCTCGGGACATTTTTCCACGCATTCCCAGCAGCCGGTGCATTTGGTCACGGTATACAACGGTTTTTCGCAGTTACACTCGTTTGCCTGTTCCCTGCTGCACACCACACCGACAAATGCCACCGACTCGGCATTGAGTAACTTATCCTCGGCCAGAGCCTTGAAAGCACGCACATCACAGCCGCGCGCAACAATCCCCAGCTTTAATCCCGGTTGTGCTTTCAACAATTTGCGCACCACCTTTATCATGGGATAGCGCGGCTCTATCACAAGCTCATCAAGCGAATCATCCCTGGTAAACACATAAGGGCCGACATTGCCCCAACGTTCACGTAAGGCGACAACACCGTCATACCCGCTGTTCAGAAGCTCTGTTACCCGGCCGGTTATATGGCTGTTGTTTTCATCCATGGTTACTTAACTCTTTGTTACGTTCACGGCACATACCTTCAACACCGGTATTTTAGCATCAGGATCCAGTACCGGTATTGTCAATACATTTGCCGCACATTCTGCGAAATGAAAAGGAATAAACACGGTACCGCCGGGTACCCGCTCCGTGACCTTTGCCTGTATTTCAATTGCACCCCGTCGTGATTTTACGGTTACTTTTTCACCACTCGTTATTGCAAGGGGTCCTGCATCATCTGGATGTATTTCCACATACCCGGTCGGCACTTCATGATTAAGCAACGTGGTGCGTCTGGTCATAGAACCGGTATGGAAATGGAATATGGTCCGTCCTGTGGTCAGTATCAGCGGATAATCTTTATCGGTTTGCTCGGCCGTGGGTTTATATTCCACGGCATGGAACCGTCCTCTTCCCCGGGCGAACTTGTCTTTATGGAGAAAGGGCGTTCCTTGACTCTCTGCATCCGGGCAGGGCCATGCCAGTACATCTCCCTTGTCAAGTCGCCCGTGGGATATGCCGCCGTATGACGGTGTCAGGCGCGCAATCTCCTCCATAATCTCTTTGGGGCCGGCATACTCAAAATTTTCAGCGCCCAGGCGTTTTGCCACGTCACAGATAATCCGCCAGTCAGGTCGTGCTTCGCCAGGAGAATCAATCGCTTTTCGCACCCGGAGTACCGTGCGGTCCGTGTTGGTAAAGGTACCTTCCTTTTCAGCATACGAAGCGCCGGGAAGAACCACATGTGCCAGCTCCGCCGTCTCCGTGAGAAAAATGTCCTGTACCACCAGAAATTCAAGATTTTTCAGTCCTTCACGCACATGGGTAATATCCGGATCTGACACCATAGGATTTTCACCCATTATGTATAACCCCCGAAGCTCACCCCTGGCTGCGGCGTTTACCATTTCCACCACGGTCAATCCAAGCTTCTCAGGAAGTACCGCACCCCAGGCAGTCCCGAATTTTTTCCGCGCTTCAGGATCCGCTACCTTCTGATATCCCGAATAGACATTTGGCAATGCCCCCATATCACATGCACCCTGGACATTATTCTGGCCACGCAACGGATTGACGCCGCTGCAGGCTTTACCTACATTACCGGTGAGCATGGCAAGGTTTGCCGTTGATTTCACATTATTGGTCCCGGTGATATGCTGGGTGATCCCCATTGAATAGAGAATCATGGCGGCATCAGCCTGTGCATACATACGCGCGGCCTCAACAAGCTTCTCCGCCGGAATACCGGTGATTTCCTCCACCCTGTCCGGTGTATAGACGGCGACAAATCTTTTCAGCGCATCAAATCCTTCGGTACGGCTCTCAACGAATTCCTTATCATATAAATCTTCACCGATAATCACCTTCATGAATCCATTAAGCCATGCGACATCGGTGCCCGGTTTCTGCCGCAGAAACAGGTCCGCATGGATTGAAAGGGGTGTTTCGCGCGGGTCAATCACAAGGAGCTTAGCGCCGTTCTCTTTTGCCTTTAATACCCGTGAGCCTATCAGAGGATGCTGCTCCATGGTATTGCTGCCGGTAATGAGTATGCAGGACGCCTCTTCCACTTCAGGTATCGAGTTGGTCATTGCACCGCTGCCGAACGCTGCTGCAAGACCCGCAACGGTCGACGCATGGCATAACCGCGCACAATGGTCAACGTTGTTCGTACCAATCACCGCACGGCCGAGCTTCATATGGAGATAATTCTCCTCATTGGTGCATTTTGCTGAAGAGAGCAGGCCGATAGCGTCGGCGGAAGCCTCCTGCTTTATTTTCTGCACACCTGCCGCGACAGCATCCAGAGCCTCATCCCAGGATGCCTCCTCAAGCTTGCCGTTTTTACGAATAAGCGGTGTTTTTAATCGATCCGTATGGCTGACGAATTCATGTGCGTGCAGTCCCTTGACACACAGCTTCCCGTGGCTGATTCTATCGGTCCTACACGGCTCGACTCCAACCAATTTTCCATCGATCACGATCAGGTAGAAATTACAGCCGCACCCGCAATAGGGACATGTGGTAAGGACATAATCACTATGCATCATTCCACCCCTTTGCTCTGCGACCGGGAAATGAATCAAGAATTTTTTTCTTATGTTTTTCTGAAATGCCGGGAACAAAATCAAACATTTCAATCGAGTCCTCGTAACGGACAATATCCACCAGGGTTCTCAACGGCAGATGCGCCGGGCATGCCTCTTCACAGAATCCACAGTGGGTGCAGCGTTTAATGATATGATACGCACGGGCGATGTGGTACAATGGGGCAGGCGGCAGTTCACCGGGTGTGGCCCACTCTTCAAGTCTGCACTCCTCGTCAATAAATACCGGACAGATATCACGACACCCATAGCATTTGATACATTTTGACATGTGGTACTGCCAGTACTCCAGCCGCTCTTCCCTATTCATGGCACGGACTTTTCTCAACTCCGCGGCCGATCTACTCTCAACAGACCGCTCATCATCTCCGAGGGTCAGCTCTCTGAACATACTGCTCATGGCCGGGTTTTCCGGATTTTCATTTGCACAGGCAAGCGCACAATCGCCACACTGCACACACTTTATTTCATCAACGGAAATACGCTCGGTCCATGTCTCACCCATGTATTCAACACACGTATCAGGATCCGGCACATCAACCGTAGCACACAGACCGCACCCGGTACATTTGTCAGGATCCACGTACCGGGCCTTCCGTTTCACTTTAACCGTGAAATTGCCGGCTTCACCTTCAACACTCTCAAGATCCGCATAGGTGACCAGTTCGATATTGATATGCCTTCCGGCCTGTACCAGCTTGGGCGAGAGAATACACATGGCACAATCGTTGGTCGGGAACGTTTTATCGAGCTGCGGCATGGTACCGCCGATGGAGGGACTCTTATCGACCAGGTAAACCTTATAGCCGCTCTCGGCGAGATCGATCGAAGCCTGCATACCGGCAATACCGGCGCCTATAACCATGACTGCACCAATGTTCTTTTTCTGGATATCTGAATTCTTTTCCATCTTTTCATTTAATCCGGTTTAATATACTCCCCATACCTGAAATGCCGGAGTACCGGAGTTTTGGATTATTAATAAAATTCTCTTATCACTCCCGGTTTATAATTTCTTTATTGCACTATCAACCTTTTCCTTTATCTGCTCCTTTGTGGCCTCACCTTCACCGGTAATGAGATTGATGCTGTCTTTTCTGAACTCGTTTGCCGCTGCCGTTATAGTCTCGATTTTTTCCAGAATATCCGGCGCTGCATGCCCCTCTTCAATAGCCATGTCCCTCAAAACAGTCATTATATCGGCGAAACTTACCTCCTGCGGACAGTTGGCGGTACAGGCGTAGCACTGGGCACAGAGCCAGATCATTTTCGACGCAAGAACCTTCTCACGTAAGCCGAGAAGTACCATCCTGATAATCCTTCTGGGATTATACCCGCTCTCAACCTGGAATACCGGACAGCCGCTTGTGCAGGTTCCGCAGGAAAAGCACTTTTTAATATTTTCCGCACCGGGTTTACCGGCGACTTCATATTTAAATTTCGGATCAGCTTTACTCATCTGTATCTTTTCCATGCTTACCGCATCCTTTTATTCTCAATTCATACATTTCAGTCATTTGCCATTCCCGCATGTCAGCCATAAATCCAAGTCGGAATGACGGTAAATCAACCTGTGATTAATTATTCACCTCAGGCCTCGGCAGCAGCCCTGCCTGCTCAACGATTTCAGGTACCCGTTTCTCCCATTCGATCGCCATCAAATGGACACCGGCGATTCCTTCCATTTCACGCAATTTCTGTATCTGCTCCACACAAATTTTTATTCCTTCGGCTGCTTTATCCTCCGCTTTGGAAAGCCGATCGATATAATAATCCGGCACACTCAGACCTGCAACACTGTCACGCATATACTTGGCCATACCCACAGATTTCAACGGTGTTACGCCGGCCATAATCTTTACTTTCTCGTGAATGCCCCTGTCCCTCACCTGCTTCATCCACTCCTCAAATCTGTCCATATCATAAATACACTGCGTCTGAATAAAATCCGCTCCGGCTTTAACCTTTTTCGCAAGTCGTATAACTCTGAACTCGAAGGGATCACCGAATGGATTCGCAGCGCCACCGATATAAATCTTCGGTTCAACCACTGGAGCTTTCTTACTGTTTTTTATCTCGTCACCACAGGCGAATATTTTCTCGTCACGCATCTGCTTGAGCATATATATCAACTGAATAGAATCCATATCAAACACATTTTTACTGTTCGGGTGGTTGCCGAATTTCTGGTGATCGCCGGTAAGACAGAGGATATTCTTTATGCCCAGTGCATAAGCGCCAAGCACATCGCTTTGAATAGAGATACGATTCCGGTCCCGGCACGTTATCTGGATAATCGGCTCCAGTCCCTCCTGCATGGCAAGGTACCCTGCGGCAATGGAAGACATACGGACAATAGCGGTCTGGTTATCGGTTATATTAACAGCATCGACATTTCCATTAAGATAGCCAGCCTTTGTTTTTATAACCTCCACATCGGCACTCTTGGGAGGACCCAATTCCGCGGTTATTGCAAATTCACCTTTTTCAAAAATCCTTTCCAGCCGGCTGCCTGCTTTTAACTCACTCATAGCACCATATCCTCTCTTACTATTTTTCCGGGGCCACCGTCACGACCGGCACTCCAATCTTTTATCACCTGATTCTCTTCAAGATTCTCCAGACATCCGAGAAGCTTCATTCTATCGTATATAAGCTGCCAAGCACAATCTATATTGTCCGGGTCAACTTCGCATTTACCATCCTGTGAACCGCCGCAGGGACCGTTTAACAAACTCTTTGAGCACCGCGCGATGGGACAGATCCCGCCAAATTTATCCAGAACACAATCGCCGCAGCCTGCACACCGCTCACTCCAGATTCCCTGCTGTTCAGTAGTGCCGTAAAACCTGGTATTCAGCGCAGGCAACACCCGTTTCCCTTCAAACACTTCACTGCAGAACTGCACCCCGACACCACAAGCCATGGAAAGGACAGCATCCGCCCAATTAATTTTATCCTTTACCTCATCAAAAAACTCCCTGTCACACTGCCTCGCGACAGTGGCTTCCTGGATTTCCATCCTGATCCCGTTTTGCTTGTTGGCCAGTCGTATGGTTGAAGCCAGAATCCCGACCTCCTTCTCACCACCGGCCATACAGACGGTGACACAGGTCCCGCAGCCGAGTATCAATACCTTTTTATATTCCTTGACAGATTCGTACACTTTCTCAAAAGGCTTTTGTTCGCCAACAATCATAGCGTATCCTTCTGTTAAAAAAGAGTGCTCTTCATCTCCTTCACCAGCGCAATAAACTTATGCGTATCAAGAGAAGAAATAAAATCTATTTTCACTTTATCTTTATTAACACCAGCATCATTCAGTGCCTTCATAGCCACATCGACCCGTTTTTGCGCGCGGTAATTACCCCGGACAAATTTACAGTTATCCAGCGGGCATCCCAGAACCAGAACACCGGCAGCGCCATTTTCCAGAAATTTCAGTATAAGCCCAACTTCAACCCTGCCTGAACAGGGAAGCATCACCACTTTTACCGACTGCATTATCTTGGTATCTGTAAGTGACTCTGCAGCGAGGTATGCCGAGTTCTCACAACATAATACAATTAATTCGCTCTTCTTTTTTGCCATTTAACCAACCTGTCCCAGAACAATATCGTCTGTATAAGCCGGTAATTCGATAGCTTTCGCCGGACATTCCCCTACACAGATACCGCACTTCCGGCAAACCTCGGGTATCGACATCGCAACTTTTTTATTCTGGTCTATGACCATTGCCTTATGGGGGCAGCTGCGTATGCACGTAAGGCATAACGCACATTTCTCTTCATCCACCACAGCATGAGAAAGCTCTACCACCAGACTTTTTTGTGCCAGCAAAGAATGAACCGACAGGGCAGTACTTTTTGCTTCGGTGATAATCTGCGGAGCATAGTATTGTCCACGGCAGGAGCCTGCTGCAAAAATACCGGGACGGTTCGTTTGCCCCGGGAAAAAATGGACATTGTTGTCCTGCATCTGGCCGAGAGCGTCTAAATTAACCCCAACCATCTCTGCAAGCCCGGAATCCGCAGACACATTCAAACCATAGGGGCTTATTCCAACCTTTGCACAATCTACCGCAATTGAATCGTTTAATATAACATCTCTTGCGGCGACAGTAATAAAGTTTCCAGTGGTGTTAAAGGTGATGGTACCTTCATATTTAATTATATTTACCGATGCATCTCTTGCAGTATCGTAGAGAGTTTCCAGTTCAAGCGATGCAACCCGTATTTCCCTGCAGAATACATATACTTCTGCATTATGGTTACGCTGCAAATCCATCGCCATATTCAGAACCATCTCAGCGCCGGCCTTTGTCTCTTCGATATTCAGATCCAGAATAAGGCCTACAGAGACAGGAGTTTCAGCTTCCGTTAATTCGGTAATGCTGTTCTTCAATTCGGCAATAGGTACAATATTTTCATTATCAAAAAGGACGGAACCGCCTTTATTTTCAATGCCGCTGGCGAGAACAACGGCACCGCAGGAAACGGTCTTATCACCTTTCGGTGTAGTTATAGTGGCGGAAAAATTACCCACATGGCCGGAAAGATCCGTAAGAGTGGACCGGGTAAGTACTGTTACTCCAGAGAGTATTTTTTTATAATCTGCTCTTTGATTTATATAATTTCCTTTTCCACCGAGAATATCCGCCCTCTCCACCAGCGTGGTTTCATATCCATAGCCCTTTAATTCCTGTGCCGCATGAATTCCTGCCATGCCGCCGCCGATTACCAGCACACTCTGCTGCAGGGTAACCTTTTTTTTATCAAATTTGGTTTTGGCGCTCATCTCCCCAATTTTCCCATTTCCAAAGCCACGGCACGAGCCGATGCAATTGAATCACTGATCGTCTGTGGTTCCGTACATGTTCCGGTAACAAATACACTTGGAGACGAAGAAGCAAAGAATCCGAAACAGTCAGACTCAAGACCGAATATTTCTGCAATAGAACCTGCATCCGCGCAGGGTCCCATACCGACAGACAAGACCACAGCATCATACTCGGCAACAGTTTCTGTTTCCGCAGAACCTTCGGTTTTAAGTCTCAGTCTGCCGTTACTGTTTTTCTCCACACTGAACGGTATGCCCCGGATAAACTCAATACCTGCATCTCTCATTTTTTGTCGCAGGAGCGAGAACGTTTTATCAAAATTCTGGATATCAATGTAATAGACGGTAACCTTTGCGTCCTTATTCCTGTATTTCAATATTCCGGCAATACGCGAAGCGTAGGCGCAGCACACGCTGGAACAGTAGTTTCTGCCTATAAGCGGATCCCGCGAGCCCACACATTGAATAAATGCAACCTCTTCTCCCGGTTTTGTGAGATAAGCCTGTGTGGAGAGTATATCTTCCGCTTCCGCGCCGGAGAGTACATTGTCAAAACGGCTGTAACCGAAGCGTGGTTTATTAGCGGCGTCATACGTTTCATGGCCGGTTGCAATAAGAACACCATCTGCAGATATTTTTTTACGATTCGTTGCGTTTTCTGCGGTTATTGCGGATTCTGTGCAGGCGATAACACATTTGTTACACTCTTTCCCTTTGTGGAGAAGGCACTTTTTGTAGTCGATACTGTATTGAATCAATTCGCCGCGGTGATATCGGGTGATACATTTTGCAGGGCACGCTTCGAGACAGGCGTTACAGGCGGTACATTTTGCATGGTCGATAACAGGGTTTGAGTAGTCGACGGTAACACTGCACTTCTTTCCCTTGTTGTCAAATTTTTCTATTTTTGCACCGGTAAAGAACGATATTTTTTTATGATGTAAAGCTTCATACAGGCGGGTATGGGCGATACACACGCCGCACCTGCTGCATTCGTCCGTTGCTTTGCAGCAGTACGAGAGGACTTTGCCGCCGATTTGTGACTGTGCTTCGATGATGTAAACGGTATGACCCTGCTGCGCAAGTTCAAATCCGGCAGTACACCCACTTATTCCTGAACCAACAACGACGAATTTGCTCATGTCAACGTTTCGTTAAATTGTGAACAATTTCTGTTAGTTCGTGTAAATTAATCTTAGTGTACTTGAGAGATTATAAATACTAAATGCCACAGCAGGGAACAAGAAAGTATTTCTACAATTTTTGTATTTTTGAGCACTGAATTTATAATGATTACGAACTTCATGCATATTTTCAGTAAAGGCGCTCGTGACCATTCGCTTCGCTCTTGTCCACTCGCACCACTCCGCGGCGGTGGCTTTATACCGCCGCCTTGGCCAAAGGGGATGCTTCGCCCCCTTTGGAAACCCCACAATAAGGTTCCCCCACTGGAAGTGGGGGCCTAAAGTTTAGTCATAAACCGTAAAATATTTGACAAAAAGCATATGTGTGTAGTTCATTTTATACACCCCTTTTTCATAGCGTTTTCAAATCGGGCATTTTGCCCATTTCTTAAGAATTTTATTACGGCACGGAATTTATAACGGTATTTATATTAATGAATTATGGTGTTTGTTGAAACTACGATTACGATTAGGATTAAGATTCTGAGAGGAATTGTTATTTTCGAAATAGCATATATTCATAGACACCGATTGCTTTATCTGAGGCGTTTTAATTGAAAGAGCTACCCGTGGGAAAAAGCGTGTTCTGTATGTATCCGTTCCCAGATGGAGAACCATTTTCAGCAAGCACCCTGTTTTCGCATCAACAATATCAAAGTACCACCATTCGAAATCTCCCGGTACCGGTAAATCGATATGAGAGGCATCATGTGAAGGTACCGGCTGCAGCTTTGAGAAATCAGTTATTGACTCGCCATAGTCAACGCGGGCGTTGGGGAGAATGGGGTTTTTATGGATGTAGGGTTTCATCAGGCGTTATTCATAATCAAAACGAACAAATCCTACTATGTCAGGCTACTTTCCTTTTCTGAATACGACGAGGTTTACGTGAAACAAGTCTCCCAGAATGTCTTTTCTGAGTTTCATATATATGTTCCAGATGTTTTTTAACATCATTACCATATTCATCTTCAATTTCTTTACGAATTTCTCTTATTTCCTCAACTATTGGATCTTGCATATCAGAATTTTTCCATAAACTCGTCAGGTGTAATATGCGCCTGTTTAAGAATACCGTTCAGTGTCCCGACAGCAACTTCCTTATGCATCGGTACAACACAACCTACAGCGCCGTCAACAGTAAGTTTTTTCATGACAACATGACTGCCTCTCTGCCGTACCTGTTCGAATCCCATTTTCTGAAGTGTTTTAACTATTTTTTTCCCTGATACACGTTTAAGTTTACCCATACATGGCCTCAAACGTAGTCATGAATGAGCGTTCGACTTTGTGTATGGGAAACTCTTCCAGATAGAGCTCTGTAGCTTCCTTCAGGTTGGCAACCGCTTCCTCAACAGTTTTTCCCTGGCTTACTGTGCCGATTTCCGGGCATTGGGCCACATAGAGGTTGTCTTCTTTGTGTATTACTGCGGTAAGAGTTTCTTTAGTCATAGCCGTATCCTCTTTTGCGCTTAATATAATTATCTATAGTACTGAAATTAATATCTTGGGTTTTTATTGAACTTTCGTCTCTGCACGGTGTGAATCATGCAAAGTAGCAACTTTTTTAAGCAGCTTTTCCGGATCCTGCGCGTCTTGCCATTCTCGGTGCCTCTTGACGCTTTCAATCTTCTTCGATTTATGTCTCAGGATTTTTCTCGCCATTTACTCAACTCGATATCAAAACATTTTAATATAAAATACGCTCCTGATTAATCTTTTGTCGAGAGTATTGCATACGCATACTGTTTTTATTGTTATTTCAACACAAATTATACATTATAAACCATTAAAGTACCACAACTCAAAATTACCCGCTACCGGTAAATCGAGGTGACAGGCATCATGTGAAAGTAAAAGCTCCAGCTTTGAGAAATCCGTGATTGAATTTGAATAGTCAATGCGCGCGTTGGGAAGGATAGGATTTTTGTGGATGTAGGGTTTCATGGGTATAAAAATAAGTCAACTACCACCACCAGAGGTGGTGGCTTGATTAATGTGCCTGGAAGACACGCTATTGATTTTGTTAAAAGTTATTCGATATCAAGGCCAAGCTGCTCTGCTTCCTTATCCTTTTTCTCCTGATATTTTACATACTTACGAATCTGTTCCTCGTCTAACCCAATGGTACTTACGCAGAAACCTCGCGACCAGAGATGTCTCCCCCAGTACCGCTTGCCTAAGCGCTCATATCGTTTGAATAGATTTATTGCAAGCTTACCTTTCAAAAATCCCATGACACTTGATAACGAGTATTTTGGCGACATTGATAACACCATATGAATATGATCAGGCTGAACACTAAGCTCTAGTATTTCAACAAGGTCTTTCTGCTTTACAAGTCTATATAACTCCCGATTCACATATTCTGCTATCTCTCCTTTGAATATCCTGTACCGATATTTTGGACAGCTTACTATATTAAACTTGCATTCAAAGATAGAATGAGATCACTACCATCCCATAGGATTACAAAAAATTTGACAAAGTGGCTGGCCCTGAGACATGTTTAAAGTTTACAAAAACATTTAAACAAGGAGTGTCGCGATGAAGCCAGCCAAACATAAATTTACATTATTGAAGCAGGTTGTTGAAAATATTCCGGCATATATAGTGCCAAAATTAGCCAGGCAGCATGGAGTCATTAAAAAAAGTAGAACATATTCGCCATGGAGCCATGTGGTTACTATGATATTTGCCCATTTATCCCATGCACTGAGTCTTAATGACGTTTGCGATACCCTCCGCCATCACGCGGGAGCTCTTATGACATTACGCAACGCGACGCCGCCAAGTCGCAATGGGCTTTCCCATGCTAATATGGTTCGAGATGCAGCAATGGCGAAGGATTTGTTTTATGAGATATTGGGACATTTTTCTACTAATTTTCCGCAGTTTGGCAGGATGGGTATGTCATTCAAACTTCCACGGCGGATAAAACGTACTATAAACCTGATAGATTCAACCACCATCCAGCTTTTTGCAAATTGCATGAACTGGGCAAAACATCGACGGAGAAAGGCGGCTGCGAAGTGCCATATGCTTCTCAATGACCAGACCTTTCTTCCAAGATTTGCCATAGTAAAAAGTGCAAAATCGCATGATGCTGTCATGGCTCGTGTATTATGCAACCAATTGCGTGATGGAGAAATCGTTATCTTCGACAAGGCTTATATTGATTTCAAACATCTTTTTCAACTCATGCAACGCGGCATTCTATGGGTTAGTCGTGCAAAAACCAATATGTCATACCGAATAGTAAAAAGATTTAAAAGAACTGCTCCTTCGATAATCGTGGATGCAAAAATCAAATTGGTGGGATATAAAAGCAGTAACGATTATCCGGCGACATTTCGCCTTATCATTGCCCATGTTCAAAGAAACGGTAAAAAAGTACGTATGCAATTTATTACCGATAATTTTGATTTTGCAGCATCAACAATTTGCGATTTATACAAAGCCCGATGGGATATCGAATTGTTCTTTAAACAGATAAAGCAGACCTTGAAGTTATCTGATTTCCCTGGTTATAGTGAAAATGCAGTACAATGGCAGATATGGATGGCATTATTGACCTATGTCATTCTTCGTTTTATTGCATATATGAGTAAATGGAAAGGAACGTTTGCTCGGTTATTCACGTTAATTCGTGGTGTATTGTGGAGTAGATTTGATTTATATAGTTTGTTGAGGCGCTGTGGGACAGCAGTTGGTCATAATCGCATGTGTATGCAGCCTCAACAGCTGTATTTACCACTTTTTGTAAAGTAATCTATGGGACAGCAAATGGTAATCTTAAAAAATGTAAAGGAAAATGTCTGAACATCTTGATAGCAAAAAACAAATAAAAATGCTCAATTCTGTCTAAAATCGATAAATATATCTTAGTTAGTTTTTGTGTGGGATGGTAGTGTTATAAATTCAAAGTTTATGCGGATTATATATTATTTTATACTGTGTGCTCTGAATCCAGGGTATCAGATTATGGCGCAGGTCTCCAAAATTCTACGCTACTAAATATTTTACGCCTTGTCTCATGAATATCATCAACGACCGGATCTTTTTCATAACTCATATATTCTCCCCTTTTGTTAATAGCTGTTCCGGGGTACAGATAATAGGCGTATGCAATCCAAGTCGCCCATTAATAATGTGAAAGTGGTGGAACTTATTCGGATTTGCCAGGTGGTTACAGTTCCATGTCATTAAAAAATCAATTCCGTAATATGAGGCATACGCTAAGTGATAAGCATCACCACCATACTCACGGGTTACAAGATTATGCTTAATATAATCTTCGACAATTTCATCGATAATCTTATTATAAGCCAGGCTATCAATACTGGATATGAGCTTTATTTTTCCCTTTTGTAAGAGGTGACTACCCCGTTCAAGCTCATAAATAACAACTTCACTGCATACCGATTCATAATAACGACGGAATTTGCTCCACCATTCACGGGTTATTTCACGCTATGCTACAAATTTGACACCCTTACGAGTTTCGAAATAATAACTTGGAATGGTGGTCTCAATATATACACTTCTTTTCATGTTTTTAAAATACATCAATGATACAGGATTTAGAAAGAATCAGTTCATATCCCAGGTTGTAAAAAATAATCACCTGTGTATGAGTTTCAGGGCGCCCTTTTCCACAAGCTGAAAAAGACGGTTTACCGGCGGAGTGGGTTTCGAATACCCCCGTTCCCACTTCTGCAAAGTCGGCAGCTTGATATTACATACTGCGGCAAAAACGTGCTGGCTCATATGCAGCTTTCTTTTTCTTAGATTAATGATACGTTCCGGTGTATACTCATGCGGGGTCTCATACTGAAGCTTATTAAAATTCCCCATTGTTTCAGTAACATCAAAAAGCTTCCCCATGTCTTCAATAGATTCACGTACCGCCTCAGTAACAGTCGGCCATTTTTCTTTACCGGATTTTGCTTGCTTTTTACTGTTCTTCATAATTCCACCTCACGAGTATACCTTTATCAATTGCCTTTTTGATATTATTCCCAACCAGATTTATATCATAATTTCGGGCGATTTCAATAAGCTCTTTCATCTCCTTGGTTGTTATATTTGCACGATCTTTTTTCGCAAATAAATACATAAAAACTATAAGATCACCTCTCCGATAATACAAAATGCTTCGATACCCACCCCTCTTTCCCCTATGACGGGCAGCGATACGTTTTTTATAGAGATTATGACCAAGTTGTATAAAATTGCCTTGTAAAACCTCATGTATTGCTTCATTGATATTTCTATCATCAATATTCGCTTTCTTTAATAACCGGCTAAATACTTTATTCAAACATACATACATATCCAACAATCCTCATTATTAAGTATAGTAATTTTTACTATA
Organism: uncultured Fibrobacterota bacterium; assembly: GCA_964543525.1. Classification (GTDB taxonomy): domain Bacteria; phylum Fibrobacterota; class Chitinivibrionia; order Chitinivibrionales; family JANQEN01; genus CBDVBE01. The sequence continues at coordinate 39,363 of CAZIYW010000033.1, forward strand.
TTTTGCAACTGTTTTTCATTAAAAATTTTTTATTGAGTTTATCATTACTGTATTTTCGTCTGCCTAACAGTCGGAGTGCGGTATTGGGTTGGATAATTCATTTAACGTCATGGATTTAGGTTCATGGTGGGTGTTGATTTTTATAAATATTTTGTCCCTGACGGGACAGCAGGTATACGGTACTGTTTTTCTTACCGGGATTTATTGTGAATGCCCTCGCTACAGAAAATTTACATTTCCATATACAACCGCAAAACATCCTTCCAGGGTAAAACTTCTATCTGTGCGGTCTTTCTCTTTTTAGTATCAGGCAATGAGGCAACTATAAGAGGTACCCCGTGGAATCTTTCTTTGAATTTTCTGATTGTTCCCTTGGCAATTTCGCCCGAACCTGATTTACACTCAACCGCTAAAAGAGGACCATGTCCGTCACTTATTAAAATATCTACCTCATGATTCCTTTCCCGCCAGAATGAAAATTCATGGGGTTTGTTGTAATAGTCTCTTATACGTGTAAGCTCATTTATCATCCATGTCTCAAACAGGAATCCCTTTTCGCGGGCCGTGGGTGGGTCCTGCAGTCTGTTCTGGATTGCGCGAACAACACCGCAATCAAAAAAAAAGGATTTAGGGCGGGCTTTTTTTCTTTCATTTCTGTCAAAAGGCCAGAGGAAAAAACCGATGAGCGTATCTTCAAGAATCTGGTAATACTCTTTAACGGTGCTTGCAGGAACCGAACTTTCGCGGGATATATTAGAGAATTCGATAACCTGCCCGTTCGATTGCGCTGCAATTGCAAGGAATCGCTGGAACGATCCGACATTCCTCGTTAACGCTTCCGCCTGAATCTCCTCTTTTATATATGTTGTAATGTAACTCTTAAGATGTAATTGTGCAAGCTCGTTATCACCTTCCAAAAGCAAATTGAATATTTTAGGTATCGTACCATACTGAATTGCCTGATCCAGAGAAAAACGGCTTTCAGCCTCAAGATACGTAATCGGATGCAGCTTAAGTTCCAGCGCTCTTCCACCCAGCAGATTTGCCCCTCCACGCTTGAGTTTTCGCGCACTTGATCCGGATAGAATAAATCGATGCCCCAACCTGTCAATTCCCATTTGTACATAATTTAACAGTGCGGGAACCTTCTGAATTTCATCAACAATAATCAGAGAACCTTTCCGTAGTGCGGAAATCTGCTCCCAGAATATACCCGGCTTCGAACGATACTGTAATTCCAGCTCCGGATCGAGGAGATCAAAGTACTCGTCCGGAGTCAGCATATTTAATAAAGTGGTCTTCCCCGTCATCCGCGGTCCGAAAAGAAAGGCGGAACTCCTTAATTTAGAAAGAGTTAGTACACGTTTGATGTGCATGAATACATCCTTGAAAATAGATAATATAACAATAACATGTTATTTATACTGATAATTTAACATAAATATGTTATTTTTGCAACTTTTTTAACATGTTTTATTCGATTTATTCAAATCTATAATTTTATTCTTCCTAACAGTCGGGAGATGCTATTTGGTTATTTGTTTCATTTAACGTCATAAGAAAATAGTAAGTGGTTTTCGTGGCGTAGGGTTACATGGTAATGAAAAATTTTTAAACCAGACATATATTGTTGCCATTTGATTCCAGTCTGAACGTGTGCCACCGGTTTTGATATATAGATAACCATAGCATAAGAAAACCAGTTAACATTCTTTAGCACCCTAGTTTGGGTTTACGCTTTGGAGAAACATACTCTTCAGATACTATATTTTCAAAATCGATGATTTTTAAAAATTTTATTAATGGTAACAAGCCTTTAAACGCCGTCAATCGTGTGTTTGAAAGAGCATACTCCGTGAAAGCATTTATTTTACCTGAAAAACCCTCCTGTTTCTTTCTCCCTTTATATTCTCGCGCAGTATGAGTATTTTGTTTGTTAGAAACCACCATTTGGTTACCTCCTTGTTAGGTATTTTTTTTATGGGAAAAATTAAAATACCCAATAGCAAAAAGGGTTTCCAGGTGGTTTCTCTATTTTTATGTCAATGAAATCGTTTTTATAATGCAAAATTCAGGTGTTAAATTTTTGTATAGAGATTCAAGGAATTTTTATTTTTTCAGAAATAATGACAACTGTTTTTGTTGAGAATACTGTAAAAGAATATCTCATCTTCACGTGATTGGTTTCATTGTGGAGTGGTGTTTTTCTAAATATTTCGTCAATAACAGGACAGAAGGCATACAGCACAATTCTTTTTACCGGGATTATTTCAAAAGGCTTTCGATATATGAGGTGAAAACAACATACAATTTTAACTGCGGTCTTTCAGTCCCGTAAGGGACGGCATATTTATAAAAACAGGATACTACCCTAATAAAGCAGTTCCGTAGGAACTAAATATGAAAAGGTTGGACGATTGAAAGACTATATAGATTTTAAAAGATTGCTTCCACAAGGGATTGGATTTCTTAATGCAAAAATCTTGATATATTTGTTAAACATGACATATCATGATTTTGCGTCATAATCCAACCTGTCTTCCCGTTTTTACTATAATGGCTATCGACAATCGCAATTAATATCTCATGTCTTCTTATTTATTCTGTTTTCTACCTGGTGTGCATCATGCAAAGCAGCGACCTTTTTGAGTAATTTTTCCGGCTCCTGAGTGTCTTGCCATTCACGGTGTTTCTTAACACTATCAATTTTAGCAGAACCCGTCATACTTATAAATCGCTGCGCCTCCACAGGGCCAAGTTCCCGGTACAAAGCCTTTATTCCTCGTCTTACCATTTTATTCTTTTCCATATATCTTGTATTCTTCATAGTAGCATCTCCTTTCTCACAAATTCATCAGGTAATCCATACCATATTTTAAGATTATGGCGGCCGCATTTCTTTATTAACATATCATCACACGTAATAAACGCTGCGTCAACCGCTTCTGCGTATACATGGACAGCATCACCAGCACCCATACCGCCACTTATAAAGCTATGTGCACGATTTAAAGTTGCAGCTGATTTTAATTGGAAAATTAAACAAGGGACTTTATTACTTATAAAGAGGTTGAATCTCGGGTCCTTCTAATATTACTCTTGCAGCATTAAATCCATACATAGCTCCAATTAAAAAATCTCTATTTGGCATTACGATATTAGGTGTAATATTTCTATCCATTTTCTCCCTTTTTAGAGAATATATATTATGCTGCAATATTGTTCATTTTATAAACTCTAAAGTCTTGCTCATCGACTTCTATCATCTTTTTAAACGCAAAGCTATAAAGGAAGTTAAGGCATCATCATCAAAAATGAAATCTATTGATTTTAATTCTCTTAAAGAAACATTATTTATTGAAGCAAGTAAAGATGGTTGGTTATCGGGTAGTTCTCTTGTTAAAGTTGTTAATGGTGAAAGATTCAAATATAAGAATAGATTTGTATATTCATCGCCTTTATAAAAAGCTTTTAACACTATTTCCTTTAAAACTTCTTCTTTTGACATTTTAAAAGTAGAATTTTCATCTTGAGTTGTTGTATTTATAACATTAAAATTACCATCTTCATCAGGCTTCCAAACTTGAAAAATATCATTCCCAACTCTAACATTTAAAAGTTGCTCATCATGATTAATTGATGATGATACTCCTATAAATTCTTCAACAACATCAGATACGATTCTTTTATCGAAATCATCAGCTTTTAAAATTTCATCTGCGATTTCTTTCGCATTTTTTCTTAACTCTTCTTATTCTGACGTCTTTTATTAAAAAGTGATGAACTACAGCCTACTCCAAAAAGTCTCCAATTCTTTATTTTTTATTTCTTCGTATTTGCTACATAGACAATCGTGCGTTAAAAAACACACTGCACACCTGAATAATATCCGGCGGTTGTCCCGTTGCCTGCCGTGAACTTACTGCCGTGAAACGAATACCTGAATATATACCGGAGATGATACGGGACTGGATATATGGTGAGTTCGCCGCAGCCGGAAGGCAGCGGGCCTCACTTCTCGCGGTACTTGATGCAATTAACCGATTTGGCGGTACGCCATGCGGACAGTTTAAATTAGCCCGTGAATCGGGCATGGCAAACAATACTGTTGCAGCCGGATATATAGAATTGCTCCAGGATTTAATGTGCATCGGGGTATCACACGCATGGGACGCATCACGGCAAATCGCGCTTCTGCGGAAATCAAGCAAGTACCATTTTGTCAACCTTCTGGCGGCGCTTTCGTTTTCCCCGAACCATATCCGTTCCGTTAAAGATTTTCAGAACCTCTCACCACAGACGCAGAGGATATGGTATGAATGGACTGTAG
>CAZIYW010000034.1:0-43339 GCA_964543525.1 uncultured Fibrobacterota bacterium
CTCATCCCGCTAAAGCGTGATATGCTCGTAATCGACCGGTTTATTTTCCGTTACGATTATTCTCTTCAATTCACCATGTCCGACCGGGACCACGAGAATGACATGCCTTTATATCATCCCGCACTCGATGGGGAATCCAACTGATGTTTTCTGGAAATATGCACAGAAAATGTGGTCTACACCGATTGCCTACTCTTTTTTCACCAGCCCCTCCAGATACTGCAGCATCTCGACCTTCCTTGTCAAATATACCTCCTTGTACTGTCCCGCCCGGGAAATACCGGCGGCGACCAGTGTTTCCTTCAACTGTTCATAGGCATTATTGACAAATTCATAGAAAAGAGGCGCGTCGAGCCGTTTGGTCCCCCGCTTTACCTCATATTCCGGATTCAGCTTTCGCAGTTTTTCGTCAACCAGTATGGGGAATTTCTCCTTTTGTGCGTTTTCCACACCGGGTTTGAACTCAACGAATAATTTATAACAGAGGTCATTTTCATCACAGAACATGGTATAGAATTCAACACCAATCGATTTCTCTTCGGTCACTTCAGCAATAGCCTGCATCACCTGCTCCTCGGAGAGTTTTTCACCGGTGAGACTGGTTATGCCTTCTCCCTTCTGAATAAATCTAAAGCAGGGAATCTGATTATAGAAACCGGTGATTTGGACAATGTCATTAATATCATAGCGGTACAACCCGCTGCCGTTACTGAAAATAATATAGTACCGCTTGCCGACTTCAACCTCATGCGCCTGTAAGACCGGTGGATCGATTTGCTGTCGCGCCTCTTCTTCGATAAACTCAAAGTGGTAAATATGGGCGGCGCATACCGAGTAATCCCAGTCGTTTCCCAGGACCAAACCGGCCCGTCCCTCGCTTGCCTGGTATCCGAAGGCTCTGATAACGGTTGCCTCGGGGAAAAGACCGTCCAGTTTAGGAATAATACGCGCAAAGTTACCCTGTTTCCAGGTGTTTACCAATGCGATATTGGGCCAGTAATGCTTTGGCCGCAGGTCTTCTCCGTAGGTGTTTATAAAGCGCTCCAGCTCCTGCGCCCGCGCCTTGTTGGGTTTAAGGCGCGACAGGATATCTTCCCGGTCCGGCGGTGTTATCGTGTCAACCACATCTTTCCGCAACGTACCGTCACGGATGTCCTTTATCAAATCCGAGGAGCACTCAATACCAATCTCATACAGGCGCAGGACACTGGCCGGACTGGCGGCAATGATAATGGTGATATCGGCTTCAAGGGCAAACCGCATCATGGTATAGTACTTTTTTATATAATCTTTAATACAGATTACCGAATAGGGGCATGAATAGGTGCTTTTAAGAACGTTGGGAATATTTTTAAACGCCATACCCGATATGGCTCCATAGGGCGTACCGTCCTCAACCGTTCCTTCTTCCGCCGGCGATACCGCGGAAAGACTCTTGCCGTCGTATATATGGGGATTGTCTTTCAGACAGGTATACAGCCACAGCTTATTCAATCCTGAATAGGCATTTTCAAAGTAATCCCTGGATACCGGTATAAGCTTGGGCCTTGAGGTAGTCCCGCTGGTAGTATTGTAGAACAGTGGTCTTCCGGGAAACAGAACATCCGCCTCGCCTTTACACATGCGTTCCACATACGGGCGGTGACGGCCGAAGCCGCTAATGGGAACCGCCTTACGGAAATCGTCAATCGTCTGTATTGTGTGGAAACCGTGCTCTTTACCAAAAACCGTATCTTTACTGGTCTTAACAATTTTTTTCAGCAGGCTGTCCTGGGTGGCTTTTAGCCGGTGGCTTATTGCATCAAATTCCTTCAGACGGGGTTTGCCCACCAGCGATATCAGGAATTTTCTGAACCAGGGCTTTTCAGTAATACTTCCCATCCTTCCCTCCTTCGTTTTAAAAAAAATTCTGGAGTTCCTTTTCGAGTATTTTCAACCGCACTGCCGCGTTCTGTTTATACCGGTCATCATCTGCATATTCTTTCGTTAGTAAAAGTGCCTTTTCTTATTAAGCGTCTCATGCACCCTGTCACTATCTATACTACAGAGCTCCGACTCCGCCAATTCAGCCGGGCTGTCACTAACCGTCGTATCCTCGATGACAAGTAATGCGTGCAGAGAAAGAACCGGCAGCAGATATAGTGATGATGATAACCGCATAGTATCTCCTGCGGATAATGGTGTGGTCTATTGAACAGTTTCCTGGGTGAAATGACGTATTGCCGATAAAATAGTTTTTTAACCGGGACAGCATCTAAAAAAATTTACCCTTTATGCCTTATGTACCCGTTCAATCCGGGAAAAGTACCCGCCGATACTCAGGACTTTTTACCCTTTGCAAATATTCTTTTAAAGAGCGAAAAGGCCTGCTTTTTTCCCGATGGGGTCTGTTTGGCACTTTTTTCCGCAATACTCCGCTGCTTCTGATAGCCGAAACGCTCTTCCCGGGTCATGCTGCCATCCTGCAGGGACACCCGGAACTCTCTCTCAAGACCTGCGACAATCTCCCTTTTAACCTCATCATCAACCGGTTCGGTTCCCAGTACTTCGGCAAGTGAAGTGAGCGGCTCGAGTATTTTATCTTTCACCTCAGGCGGCACCCATATGGCGGAAAAAAAATCTGACGGTTGAAATGCGCGGATAAAACAGATTATGTTAATCACATAGATATCTTCAACCTCGGAAATAAGAAATCCCGCCAGCTTCTTTCCATGTATCCGAATGCTGCCTCTATGGTTGTACCAGACATCAGAGACGCCCATTTTTTTAAACGCATCTTCAATGGAATTGCCAATCCGCCGGTAGGCATTATCCAGATCGGAAAAGTTTTTCTTTGAAAGAACCGCCTGGACAAACAGGGAACTGTCCGGATCGGCGAAGGTGAGGGTGCGCTCACCTGTCGTTATTATATGCTTTAAATCGGGAAGATCCGAGCGTAACTCATTTATCAATGTTACCGAATTTGTCAGACAGACAAGAGCAATGGCTCCGCAATCCCTTAATATGTGGGTAATCTCCTTACCTTTATACATGGTATTAAACGGTACGGCAACGGCGCCGAGTTTCTGACAGGCATAAAAGGTGTACACAAATTCCGGTATATTGGGGAGCATAATGGCAACTCGGTCCCCTTCCCGTACACCCAGGTTTCGCAATCCGTTTGCAACACGGTTTACCGATTTATTCAATTCTGAAAAACTAATCTCCCTCCCATCGCAGACCAGCGCCGGTTGATTCGGCCGCTGCTCGGCCCATTTCTCAACTAACTTTCCTAACTGCATTACCGCTCCCGTTCTATTAACCGCAAATCTTTCGATTCTCCCCGCAACTCCTTCCGCAGGACTTTTCCGGTGGCGCTTCTGGGCAGCATATCGATAAATATTATCTCATCAGGGGTTTTATAAGCGGCAAGCGTTTTTCTACAGTATTCAAAGATCTCCTCTGCTGCGGGCGACTCCCCATCCACCGGAACAACAAAGGCCTTGATATCCTCCTTCCCTCCTTCTTTTTTAACTCCCACCACTGCTGCTTCGGCCACTTTCGGATGCTGCAACAGATGATCTTCAATCTCTCCGGGCGATATATTGTACCCTCCCTTGATTATAATATCCTTTTTACGATCGGTTATGAAAAAATAACCGTCCGAATCGACATACCCGATATCGCCGGTATGAAGCCAGCCGTCTCTGAACGTTTCTTCAGTATCCTCCGGCAGATTGTAATAGCCTTTACTGACCACTGCACCGCGTATTACGATTTCACCGTTCGTCTCCGGCGGCAGATCATTTCCCGCATCGTCAAATACTCTCATTTCAATATCAGGCAGCGGCGTGCCGATAGAACCTGGTTTGATACGCTCCGGCGGATTAACGGCAACCGCGGACGTTGACTCGGTCATACCATATCCTTCGATAATCGCCGCACCGAATATCTCCCTGAAACTGTCAATTAGTTCAAGGGATAACGGCGCTGCGCCGGATATACAGTATTTCAAACGGGGCTTTGTTTCCATGGAAGCCATTCGCCGTTTCGCCGCAAGCAAGAGATGCCGGTACTGAGTAGGAATAGCGACAACCACACTTATCTTTTCATCAACCATCATTTTAAAAAATTTTCTGGGATGGTACTGGGGGACGAGCGCCTGGGTCAATCCCCGGTACAACGACAGTACACACACATCGGCCAGACCGAATACGTGAAAAAAAGGCACCAGACTCGAAAACCGGTCATGTGGCTCCGTCTTTATCACCGTCTCTGTAATTGCACACTCCGCCAGGAAATTACCATGGGTCAGCATGACTCCTTTAGGCATGCCGGTAGTGCCCGATGTATAGATCAAGGCCGCAAGCTCATCATCAGATCGTTCAACCGCCTGGAATGCATCACCGGACCGAAGCATCATCTCATCCAGGGAGATAGTTTCCGCAGGTCGCGTCGATGCCCTCCCGGCCCTGGGCTGAATAACCACATCGATCCCCAGCTTCTCCGCCTCTTCACGATCAACGGACACTTCCGCACCGGCCAGTATCCCTTTTTTCACAATCCTCTGGATAATAACCGTCTCGGGAGTGACCTTCGCCGCCATAATATAGCGCCCGGCAAGCCTCCCTTCCGCCACCGCTGATGGCATGGCCAGGACATCCGCTACATCAGCGCTGTCGTTATAGAGTAACCGCCATGAATTTGCCATAACACCTATGCTTTCGTCGATAAAAATTCATCAACCTCATCAAAGAATTTATTCTGTATCTCCATTGAAGGTCCGGGAGTTACGAGACTGACTATCCAATATATCAGCGAGTTTACAATAATTGATACCAGAATTATCTTTGTCCCAACACCAAAAATAAACCCTGCAATCAGCAGGACAGCGCCGATCACTATACCGGTTATGGCCCCCTGCTTTGTCCCGCGTTTCCATAATACGGAACCGACAAGACAGGGCGCCCACTGAGCAAAACCGGGTACCGCAATCAGCACCAGGTATTCGGCAAGGGCAACCGGATTCCATAAAGCAATACCCAGACTGAGAATTATGAGTATGACCACCGCGCCCTTGGTCCAGTTGATGAGCTGCTGATCATCCGCGTCAGGCTTGATAAAACCGTGAATCAGGTCCCGGGAAACAATAATAGCGGAAGTCAACAACTGCACTGCGGCCGTGGAAATAGCGGCGGCAATAACCCCCATGAGCACAAAGACGGCAAACCAGCCGGGCAGATATCTGGTTACAATTACCTGGAGAATATTATCCGCCTCTTTGCCACCTATCGGTGGTACCAATGTATCGGGCATATAGCTGATGGCCGGTGCTACAACAGAACCCCATATAAACGGCACGGTATAGAACAACAGACCGCCCGCCACAATAGCCAGCAGGGGCAGCCATTTGAATATGTACTTCTCACGGGCAGTCATAGTACCGATAACCACATGAGGCCAGCTGAATACGAGCATTCCCACGATGAGCAGGCCGCTGATGGTCACATGATCAAAGACATTTTCGGGTCCCGGTGCGGTCAACAGCGCGGGAGCCTTTTCTGAAATAATCTGAGCCGCCTGCGGCAAACCGCCGGGAAAGACCTTTTTCACTACCCAGACCAGCGAACCCAGAAAAGTAACTGCATACACACTGCCGAGAAAGACATTTACCCAGGCGGTAATACGCATACCGCCCAGAAGAACGACAAGGACCAGCAGTACTACTGTATATACTATTCCCACTACTGGAGAAACCCCGGTTAACGCTTTAAAACCGAGTCCGACCCCCAGGGGCTGTATACCGACATAGGGAACAATGAAAGCCAGGAGTATGATAGCCAGAATCAAGCGCAGCGTTTTCGACTGGTAGCGGACCCCTATCATTTCGACCGGTGAAAGGAAGCGATTGAGGCGGGTAACCGCCCACAGGCGCGGCCCGAGGAACATATACAGCGCGGCAAAACCGATAACACAGCCCCACACGAAGTAGACGTATGACGGGCCGTGACGGTACAGATACCCGGAATACCCGTAAAAAGTCCACGCACTCGAAATGGCAAAAAGCATGAAGAAAAACATGACAACGATACCGATGCCCCGACCGGCCAACATATAATCTTCAGAGGTCTTGGCGGAAATCATATAGCCGTATACCGCCATCCATAATACAATGAGTCCGAAAAGAATGAGAATAGTGATAGTCATAACCGTGCTCCTCCCCTTATTTCCTGTATGGCCAGTAGTTAAAGAAATAGATCAGGTATGCCACCAGCCAGACAAGGAGCAAGAGTACTCCTGAAAGAAACGGCAGCGTCATCCACCCGAAAAAGAGACGCTCCTGAAAGAAGAATTTCGGGATATAGAGCATGACAATTACAGAAAGAAGCAACACAGAAAGAAAGATTTTGCCGGGGGTATGACGAATAATCTCACGCATGACGCCTCCTTACGATTATATTGCCAACAGGTCAACCAACAGAACGGTATACCATGAAGTCCTTAAGCAAAATACTCAACACGGAAATAGGTGTCAAGGAAAATGCACGGCGGGGTAGATAAGTAAACCTGCCACTGTTATCCGGAATTTCAAAGGCAGCGGTAAATTCTGTCAGTGTACAGTACATCCGTAAAATCAAACCTTGAACCTTAAAGCTTCCGAGGTTATTTTTTTCTATTCAACCGGTCGACTTTATGGTATACTATCTATGGTGTTGCATGAAATCCGGTAATATACTGAACATCCTTTCTTCAATTATGTAATTTAGCGTCAGCGGCAGCACCGGCTATAATAAAACGCAGGATTACCCTATGCAAACAGAAATCTACCCCAAAGGAAAATACCAGGTAATAAAAATCAAGGATGTGCTGAATCTCACCTCTGATATTGACTCCCTTGAAGATATTGTTACCGACCTGATCAATGAAAACCGGATATATATCGCTATTCACTTTTCAGACGGCTCGTATCTCTGCTCCCGATCGGGCGCAACACTGATTCGATGCTGGGAACTGATAAAGGAACACAAAGGCAGCCTGGCACTCCTCAATGTAAACCAGGATATTCATGATTTTCTTTCAATAATAGATCTCGATTCATTGATTAAAACGTTCGACTCGGAAGACCAGCTTCCTGCAGCAGAATAATAATCACAGGATTACACTACAACCACCGTAAAAATACAGACACGATGAATGAAAAACGTCAAAACCTGTACTCCTTTACTTCGCAGAGAGATTTAGCGGCTTTTTTTTCCGGCACCCTTCCGAAAAAGGTAATAAAGGAGACAATCAAATCGTTACGAAAAAGCTTTATCAAACGTACTAATGTTTCACGGACAGTGAATCACCTGCAATTTTTAAAAAAATGTGAGTATGCACTGGTAAAGCTTTCCAAACAGGCGATTAGTAAATCTGAACAGGAGGAGACCTGAAACACCCTGCATCAACCGCAATTTTCCCCGGTTCTCAGTTTAAATAAGGTATTTTGTTGAAGAGTATGGATCATTAATTGTGAACCGGAAGCCCGGTATCTTCGACACTTAAAGAGAGCGGTTGTATCTATTCTATTCGACATATCCTGTGCAGAACACTCATGATGAAACAACTACATCTCTTACTTTTCTGTATTATTATCGTAAGCTGTCCTGTCCCGGCGGAACAGTCACGATTTCTGCGCGTACTCGATCGGTACACCGGCCATCTATTTACACACGAAAAACGGAATGTTCTCTTTAACTACATCACGAATAATAATCCTGAGATTGATAAAATTAACGCTATCGATACTGCAGTATTTCGTGACAGACTCCATCAATTCAACCTCTCATTTAAATCCGGCAAGCATACCGGCTCTTTACTGAACGAGCGAAGATTTTCGTATCAAGTCGGATTCAACAGTATATATGATTTTCTTGAACATCAACCTGTTTCAAACGAATGTTATCTTGATACCCTTTCCTACCTGCTGGAACTCCGCGGCAATGCAGTATTCGATTTTACCCGATACCTGATGCATAACCGCGAGATAAAAAAATCTTTCGTTGAACTGCATACTGCAGTCCACGGCAGGGCATATTATTCAAACACAAAGGGATATGATCCGGATTTCGTCTCCGAAGAACTGTCTCAATTCTTGAAAGAGGACTGGATCATAGAGCAGCAATTAAACACAACCTTTTTTATTGATGTCTCAGCTGGTGTCGGCATTGGAAAACCGCCGAATCTGTTACCGGTATATCAGGTGTTTAAACTGGAGAAAGAATTGCTGAAAAGAGGTGTGGCTGGATTCCCGCTTTCGGATCGGACTATCATTGCCATTGCTGAGTTGCTTGCAAAGAATAATACCTATAAATTTAAGAAACTTGAGAAAACAAAGGAATTCAAGAAAAAGCTGGATGCTGTTATCGTAGATGATGAGGCTGTTGAGAAAAAAAGCCTTCGCTATATCTCACCACTGGATATAAAAAAAATCCTTTTATGTAACGTTCCCCTGTTCCGATCAAAACCGCGATTGCAACTGGTTACCACAAGCAGAATGATTCCAGCGCTTACAAGAAATGAAACTACCTTCCCGTATGATTCATTAAAGTTGCATAACGATACCGTGTATACCGACGCAACATTCCGTTACAAACACTCTCTTGGAATGGCAGTTTCATGGGGTATTCCTCTGACCGCTATATGGTTTCTCGATATGAAAGCGGAGAGAAATCTTCTTTCAACCGATCGCGGGATTGATCTGTATACAGCAGCCGACAGTATTAACTGGGATGAGGTCCTCGATATCCGTTTCTCCCTGCAGACATCGCTTTGGCTTACTAACTGGCTGCTGTTCCAGACAGGATTCACGAGTCTCCCAACCTGGGTTGGTATCCCTAACCGGGGGCCGTACTATACCTATCTGAACGGCAATATTTTTATAGAGGATTATCTTACCATTACCGCGACCGGTGCTTACTATAATAACCAGCCATATCACGTATCGTATGCTACCCGGTCCGATCCCCTGGACTGCATTCGTGAGGGACTGCATCTTCTTGTCATGGTACATTACAATTTTTAAATTGCATAATACTTTCTTTTTGGCGGATTTTAATATATTATATTCTTAGAACGGTTGAGTCCAAAATTGCGGGAGGAATAGTTGTTATGACCAAATCATTTAATACTTCAATTGAGGAACGCCTCGGATGTCTCTGGATTACTATTAAAGACTCTATCGACATGGATAATTATAAATCTATTGAACAGGATATTTTTGAGCATATAAAAAAGGCCTCAACAACCAGCGTAGTAATCGATCTTTCCAAGATACCCGCCCTGTTCAGTTCAGGAGTAGGTGTTATTATGAGAATTCACTCTTTGAGTAAAGAACACAATAAAGACCTGTACCTCGTCAATGTAAATAATAAAGTAGAAGAGGTCATGGAAACCATGGGGCTTGATTCGGTGCTGAAAATCTATCCGGATGAAGAATCTTTTAAAACAGATCAGGAGAATTCTTCATAGTACTGATGTTCTCCCTTTCAATAGCCTGCTACTGGGTAATAACCCGCAGAGCCTCTTTCGCAGCCTTCTTTACATCACTATTCTGATCGTTTGCTTCAATATCTTTCAATACATTTACCGCAGGCTGTGCATATTCGCCCAGCCTTCCCAGTGTCACTATAGCACCCAGCCGCATCTGATCGTCAGGATCCTTACATGCCCTGATAAGCGACCTGAGTCCCAGGTGACCTATCCGTTCAAATGTACTCATTACCAGCTCACGAACCAGTCGATCCTCATCATTCAAATGCTTCTGCAACATGGTAATAATATTGGGTGGGAAATTGCTGAATCTGCCGATTGCTATCACCGCGGCGCGACGAAGGTGGATGTCTTCGTCATTCAGTGCAATAACAAAAGCATCACAGAGCTCCGCCGTCATTGTCGGCTGAATCATCCCGAGGGCATCCACAGCCAGCCGACGGACTTCAAGATCCGAATCTCGTCTCACTATGTGTATTAACTTATCGACCGCCGGCATCCCCCTGGAACCCATTAATCCGAGAGCCAGAGCGGCCTCACCGCGTAACTGGGGATCCTGGGAGTCAAGCTGTGAAAGATATTCTGCCGCCGGAGTGCAGCCGAAATAAATAATTAACAGTGACGGGATAATTATCCCCATAAGAATGTTGACCACCTTCATAATACAATGTCCTTTCAAACTCATTATCTTGTGTAATGGCAAAAAGTTATGCCTGAAACACAACCTGGAAACCGGTATACCTATAAACACCTGAAGTTCACAAAACCACTCTCACTACCATGTTACAATATGGGGCAATAGGAAATATACATATATATTAATAGGCAAAATCTGATAAAAATGCAAAAATATCTTTATTCAAAAGATTTGTATGTTAAAATGGCAAATCGTCCTTTTCGATTATTTTATAGTACCCTCGAACCGGTGATGCCTGCTGGGTACTATCCGTTGCAACAATAGCACTTAATACGGCCGTATTAACCGCTGTTTCGAAACCAGGTTCAAGCCATTTGCCGGCAGTTATTATTTCATCTCTGAATGAACCGGAATACTGCAAATCCGGTGTAATACCCACTTCGTGATAATTAACGCCATTAATCGGCATAAAACGCAGGGTGGTCAGCCTCAGTCCCGCATCATTCAACAGATGGAATATCACCTGTCCGATCGCCTTTCCGAAACTCTTCTCACCGATGATATACACACTCCCTGAAGGCATACCATCGCGGAGAGCAACAGTCAGAATCTCTGACGCACTTGCTGTTGAATCATCTATAAGAATCACAACTTTTTTCCCGCCCCAGGCGGAATCATTGACGGCACTGGTCCATGTCGTATCCACCGTACCGGTATCGCTGCCGATTCTTCGTTCCTTTACCAACAAATAAGTAACTCCCGCGGGAAGTAATCTGTCAATAACAGCAAGGCACGGGCTAACATATCCGCCGACATTTTTATTTAAATTAATTATAATATTGGGGATATCGGCTATTGCAGAGCTGTAACTCATGAATTCAGAACAGGTCGTTAAACCGAATTTTTTTATGTATATGTAAGCGGTACTGTCGGTTAGTTTATGAAAATTCACCGTACGATTGTACGGATCGATCTGTATTTCATTGCCTGGATCCTTTATATTGCGAACCGGAATATAAAACTGATTATATTCAGGCTTGTAATCAGCCCAGAAATAAGTCACAGTATCCCAATGTGAATACAGGGTGTCATAAATACTGTCTACCAACTCACAGGGATTATTAAACTCCAGCAACCGCTCACGGGCCGGCACCCTGTCAGAATAGAGGCTGAACGCCTTGCAGTACTGCCAGATACGCTCCAGCTCCACGACATCCTTATCTTCAGGTACCGGTGGATAACTGCATGAAACAAACAGCATTCCCGTCAAAATACTTATGCTGAAAAGGGTATTGCTCAAATACCGTTTCATTGTCATCTTTTATTCCACCCGGTAAGGGCCCCGTTTCGAACAGCCTCAATACGCCGGCCGTAATCATCCCCTTTAAAAATATAATTACCGGCGACAAATACGTTGGCGCCGTGCTCAGCACTTATTTCTGCGGTCTCACTGTTTATGCCACCGTCGATTTCTATGTCCAGCCCGGTATGGCCGATACGCTCAGCTTCATCATACACGGCACGCACTTTAGCCGTCACCTCAGGGATAAATTTCTGCCCGCCGAATCCGGCATAGACGCTCATGATAAGGACAAGATCTATTTCCTTCAGATGGGACAGGAAAAGCTCGATCGGCTTGTCGGGATTCACGGTCACACCAACCCTTGCACCGGACTCCCTGATCATGGCAATAACGGCCGGTAAATTGTCACACGCCTCTGCGTGTACAGTAATGGCGTCTGCGCCGGCATCTCTGAACTGCGTTATATAGTCCCCGGGATGCACTATCATCAGGTGCACATCGAGGGGAACAGTTACGCACTTTTTCACCCATTCCACGATCATGGGCCCGAAACTGATATTCGGCACAAATCTTCCGTCCATGATATCACAATGTATCCAGTCGGCGCCGGCATTTTCAACCGCCCGCACCTCCCGCTCAAGGGTGCGAAAATCCGCCGATAAAATTGACGGCGCTACAATAATCTCTTTCTGCTGCATGCATTACCTTTCCTGTCACAAACCTTTATCAAATAAAAACAGCGCAAAGGGGTTTTCAGTCTTTGCGCGTTTTATATGGTTGCAGACACCTTTTTCTATATCGCAGCGGCGCTCTTGATAAGCTGGAGCGCTATCTCGTTGCGTTGAATCTGGTTGGTACCTTCATATATCTGTGTAATCTTTGCATCACGCATACGTTTTTCCATGGGATACTCACGCATATAGCCATACCCGCCCATTACCTGCAGTGCATCAACCGTGACACGCATCGCCACATCCGAGCAGAACAGTTTCACCATGGAGGCCTCTTTTGCAAATTTTTTTTCACCGGCATCTATCGTTTTCGCAGTTGCATAGAGTAATGCGCGAGCCGCCTCAATTTCAGTCGCCATATCCGCCAGCATATGCTGGACAGCCTGAAAAGAGGATATTGCATGACCGAACTGCACCCGTTCCCGGGAATATTTTAATGCATCATTCAAAGCACCCTGCGCGATACCGAGAGCTTGAGCGCCGATACCGGGTCTGGAGTAGTTCAACGTGTTAATGGTGACAATTGAACCCATACCTTCGCGTGCAAGAATGTTTTCCGCCGGTACGCGGCAATCCTGGAAAATGAGCTCCGTGGTGCTGGACGCGCGGATTCCCATTTTGTCCTCATGTTTCCCGAAAGTAAAACCATCCATACCTTTTTCAAGAATAAAGGCGGTAAGCCCCCGCGCACCCCTGGCGGGATTGGTTTTCGCAATGACCGTATATATTTCGGCATTCTCACCGTTGGTAATCCATTGCTTGGCGCCGTTAAGAATGTATGAATCACCGTCTTTGACCGCACTGGTTTTCATACCCAGCGCATCGGATCCGGCGTTTGCTTCGGTCAATCCAAAAGCCGCCAGTTTTTTCCCCGCTGCTATATCCGGCAGATACTTTTGTTTCTGCTCATCACTACCGGACAGAAGAATAGGAAAGGTGCCCAGAGCGGTTGCAGCCATGGCAAGCGATATGCCGCCGCAGATCTTTGAGAATTCCTCGACCGCGAGGCATAATTCAAAAATGCCGCCGCCGAAACCACCGTATTCCTCCGGGATATACAGACCGCACATATCCAGTTCGGCCATGGCTTTGACGACGTCCCAGGGAAACGTGCCTGCATGGTCATACTCTTCACGAACAGGAATAATCTTCTTTTCAGCGATTTCCCGCGCTGTATCCACAATCATCTGTTGTTCTTCAGTGAGAAAATAGTTCATCCGTTTATTCTCCTTTGAGACGTGATTGTATCATTTCCTTATCATATACTTTTAATGCGTTAAAGGCTGCATTCTGCTGGGCCTCTTTTTTATTCGAACCGCTTCCTTTACCGAGATGAATGCCGCCGATATCGATACCAACGATAAACTGTTTTGCATGATCGGGTCCTTCAGCCGAAATCAGTGGGTAGGTTGGAATGCCGAACCCGTCCCCCTGAGCCATCTCAAGGATTTTACTCTTGTAATTAATATTCTCTTTGTCATTCACAAATTTATCTATTTTGTCAAACAGCAGCAGCTCGAGGACTTCCCTGGCGCATTCTATGCCACCGTCAAGGTAGACAGCCCCAAGAACCGCTTCCAGGGCATTCGATACGATAGACATGCGCGTCCTGCCGCCGGTCTTCTTCTCCGACTGCCCCATAATCATAAATGTTCCCAGATCAATTGTTCGGGCGATCTCCCCAATTATCTTGCGACTTACCAGAAGCGATTTTATTTTCGAGAGCTGACCTTCCGAATATCTGGGATACAGGATATATATTTTTTCCGTAACCAGACAGTCCAACACGGCATCACCCAGGAACTCAAGCCGCTCATTGGAATACAGTCCTTTTTTATCTTCCGGACTGACACTTGACTTATGGGTTAACGCCTGAATAAGGAGCGTCGGCTCACGAAATTGATACCGTATGCGTCGCTGTAATGTATCTAACGCTTCATTAGACTGCGGTTTCTTTATAAAAACCATACACAGTTTTTTTACCTGTTTAACCGTTCGGTTCAGAAGGCTCATATTGTTTTACAATCAATACGGCATTATGCCCACCGAAACCGAAGGAGTTGCTCATGACATAGCGTACGTTCCTCTCAACAGCAGTGTTCGGTGTATAGTTCAGCGGACATTCAGGATCCGGATCTTCATAATTTATGGTTGGAGGTATACGGTTATTATTTATTGCCATAAGGGACGCTATAAATTCAATACCACCGGAAGCGCCGAGCAGATGTCCGGTCATCGATTTTGTTGAACTGATCGCCACAGAGTGGACATATTCTCCAAATACCTGCATGAGCGCTTTCGATTCATGCTTATCGTTGTATTGGGTCGAGGTACCGTGTGCATTAATATAATCAATGTCTTCCGGTTTGATTCCGGCCGATGACAATGCCATCCGCATTGCCCGCTGCGCACCTTCATGATTCTCCGAAGGCGCAGACACATGATGGGCATCACCCGTTGCACCATAACCGACAAATTCACCGTATATTTTTGCGTTTCTTGCAAGCGCATGTTCAAGGGTTTCCAGAACAACAATACCGGAACCTTCAGCCATAACAAATCCGTCACGCTTGCGATCAAAAGGACAGCTCGCCTTTGCAGGTTCATCATTCCGGGTGGATAATGCTTTCATGGAACAGAAGCCGGCCACACCAATCCGTGATATGGTAGCCTCAGCGCCGCCGACAACGGCAACATCAATCATCCCGGCACGCATACTGATCATCGCATCACCGAGTGCATGCGCGGCTGAAGCACAGGCGCTTACCACGGAGTAATTCATTCCTTTAAAGCCGTACTTAATGGAAATCATACCCGATGCCATATCGGTTATAAGCATGGGAATAAGAAAGGGCGAAACCCTTCTCGGTCCCCGTGTAATAAGCTTCTTCGTCTCCGCTTCAAATGTCTTTATGCCGCCGACCCCGGATGCAATTATCACCCCGCATCGGTCAAGATCAACCGACGAAAGGTCCAGTCCCGAATCACGTACCGCTTCATCGGCTGCAGCCAATGCCAGAAGAATATATCGGTCGGTACGTTTCAATTCCTTGGGATCAACATAGTTCGTGAAATCAATACCTTTTACCTCACCGGCTATACGTGACGGATAGTCCGTCGCATCAAAGGCGGATATCGTATCAATCCCGCATTTACCGGCCAGAAGCGATTCCCAGTACTCTGAAACACTGTTCCCTATCGGCGTGACAGCACCAAGGCCCGTTACAACAATTCTTTTTGACATCTATCACTCGTCCTTGTTCAAAACATGTTGCCGTTACAAAATGAAAGAATATAAAAAGTCGGTACGAATTTATTCACGGGAAACGAAGGATATTCATACCGAACTTTTAAAGGACCAATTCTACGTATGGGTGTATGAGCAGTAGAATTTATTTCTTTGAATCAATATAATCCAGTGCATCTTTAACTGTTTTCATTTTTTCAGCATCCTCATCAGGAATTTCCATATCAAACTCATCTTCAAGAGCCATAATGAGTTCTACCTGATCCAGAGAATCCGCACCCAAATCGTCAACAAAAGATGCCTGGGGAGTAATTTTGTCTTCACTAACACCGAGCTTTTCAGCAACAATCTGTTTCATTTTTGCTTCGTATTCGCTCACAATATGCTCCTTTAAAAGTTATAAATCTGTGAGAATTTATATAAAATGATTATTTGCACGTCACATGACAAGTCCACCGTCAACAGTAATTACCTGGCCGGTGATATAATCGGAAAGTGGTGATGCCAGAAATAAGATAGCATTAGCGACATCATCAGGCAAACCCATTCTTTTCATCGGTATTTGATCCACCAGTTTCTGTCGTTCCACATCAGGAATTTTATCGGTCATAGCCGATTGAATAAAACCCGGCGCCACTGCATTCACCTGGATAGATCGTCCGGCAAATTCACGCGCCAGAGTCTTAGTGACACCTATCATCCCGGCTTTGGCAGCGGCATAATTAACCTGCCCGACATTGCCGATAAGACCGACAATTGAGGCCATATTAATAATTTTTCCTGCACGCGCCTTCATCATCGGACGGGCGGCTTCTTTACAGCAGAGGAAAACACTTTTCAGATTCACATTGATTACCGAATCCCAGTCTTCCTCTTTCATCCGAATAATAAGACCGTCCCGGGTAATCCCCGCATTATTGACCAGAATATCAATGGTGCCGTATGTCTCTAAAAAAGAGGCAACCATGACCGCGACACTTTGGGCGTTTGAAACATCCGCCTGGACTGCCAGGGATTTACGTCCCAGCCCTTCAACGGCATCAGCTGTCTGCTGAGCGGTCTCGTGATCAATATCACTCACCGCGACATCAGCGCCCGCGTGCGCAAGTTTTAATGCTATTTCACGACCGATACCCCGACCGCCTCCGGTTACCAGCGCTTTTTTCCCACGTATATCTATCACACCGATCTCCCTGTTAATTATCAGCCAAAAAATATAAATTATCCACTGTATTACAGGAAACAACATTACGTTCACGATTGCATTTTCTCACCAGCCCCTTCAGCACACTCCCAGGCCCGACCTCAAGATATCGCTCAATCTCCTGCCGATCGGCTTCCGCAACCGAATCAACCCATCGTACCGGTGAGAGGAGCTGCTTCACCAGAAGCCCTTTAATCACCGACTGGTCTGTTTCCGGCCGTGCAGTAACATTGGAAATAACCGGACACTGCGGGGTATTGAAAGTAAAGGCATCAAGAAACGGCTGAAAGGCATCAGCCGCCGGCTGCATCAACGGTGAATGAAATGCGCCGCTTACCGGAAGCCTGACCACCCGCTTTGCACCGGCTTCAGTCAACTTCCCAAACGCCGCATCAATACCGGGAATGTCTCCCGAAATAACAATCTGCTCAGGCGTGTTTTCATTTGCCGGAACAACGACCCCATCGGTAATTTCCGAAAGAACACCTGCAATCACCTCTCTTGACAAACCAATGACTGCAGCCATAGCACCCCGGGATTGCACACCGGCTTCCGCCATAAGCTCACCGCGTTTTGCAACAATCTGCAGGCCATCTTCAAACGAAAAGATTCCGGCAGCATAGAGCGCACTGTACTCGCCCAGTGAGTGTCCCATGGCACATACAGGCGTTATTCCTTTCTCCTGCAATACGTCGGTAATCGCAGCTTCAACGGCAAACAGAGCGGGCTGGGTATTCTGTGTCGCCTTTAGCTCATCTTCCGGCCCGGCAAACATCAGAGTCCGGATATCACGACCGAGTATCTCATTCGCTTCATCAATTCGTTTCTTTACCGTCCCGAAGGTTTCATAGAAATCTTTACCCATACCCACAGATTGGGAGCCCTGTCCGGGATAAAGAAATAGATATGACATAATCGGTTACCTTTCGTTATACCGTGTTATAAAACGTGTTATATAAAAATAATAAACCTGCTTCCGCCATCGTATAACCGGTCTGCGTCGTTTTCCCAGCATACTTACATACCTTTTACCCTCTGTAAATTAAAAAGACCAACGGATTGTCCCTTCCCTGAACATTCCCCTGGCCCATCTTTTTCACACAATTTTCTATAACCTGCAATATAGAACTTTGTTGAACCCGAGTGCCATACACTTATATTGTTTTTCCCCGGCAGAAAACTTTTCTCGCTTTACCTGTTGCTGTACAAGCCGGGTTTAGTACTCCTGTGACTCTCACTTTCAAAAGGCTCTATAAATTACACGATTACGTCGGTAATAATCAAGATAAAAATGGAGCGACCGACACCATTTATTTCCGCCGCTTCTAATCCCTTCCAAGTGCCAAATCCGGATAGGGAGAAGACAGATTCAAATTAACCGGTTCTGCAAACCCCGGTATTTTTATAAACTGATCGGTTATCTTCACATTGTCACCGGATAATACATCCGTTCCAAAGTGATAAATTGCCCGTATATTACCCTGAATTGTCTCCCGATCGTACTGTTGAGCCTTTTCCACCACGGTTTCATTTGCTTTGCGATATTTTGCCATCGTCTCTTCGCCATGCTTCTTCTGCAACATTCGCATGGTGTTGTGTGGTGAGATAACATAGCCGGTTGCATTGTTTCCACCGAAACCTTTGGCATTGATAAAAGCAACATCCATACCTTCCGGACCGGTTTCGATATGCTCTTTACTGAGCAGTAAATTACTGTCATAGACATCATCGGCGATACAGTCAAGGGTAAAAATACCGGGAATGAAACCATATTTCCATGTTCCCAGAGCGGCAACAATCTGATCACCGGATGCCGGTCCCAGAGAGTGACCGAGAAAACATTTAATTGCAGCCACCGGCCATTTTTCTATACCGAAAGCCCGTGCAATTTCATTGAGCCCATGAGACTCTGTGCTACGATTCTGTTGTGTCCCCGAACCATGCGCATGGATATAGGATCGATACCGTACGCTTTCAGCGCCGAACAGTGCCCGTGCCGAAGCAACTGCTTTTGCAAGGCAGATATAGTTACCTAATCCCGGAGACGCTATCGATTTTTTATACCCGTCAGCATTGATAAACACATCACCCATAGCGCCGAAAATTTGTGTCCCCAGTTCAACCGCAAGATCATCATCACAAAGAACAAAATATTGAGCAGCTTCAGCCAGAGT
The DNA here is from genome assembly GCA_964543525.1 of uncultured Fibrobacterota bacterium. Taxonomy (GTDB): domain Bacteria; phylum Fibrobacterota; class Chitinivibrionia; order Chitinivibrionales; family JANQEN01; genus CBDVBE01. The sequence goes on from CAZIYW010000034.1 coordinate 18,807, forward strand.
AAAACCACAGTTATACCCGAAGGGACGACATGACCGGGAGTAGTCAGGCTTGGTAAATCCTTTATCCTTATCAAGCTCAAGTATCTCAGCATCCTCAGCCAGGGCACTGGTGACACGGTATGCTTCAAAAACCTCAGGAATCAGCGGCGCCTCACTGCTGCCGACAAAAGCCACCCGTCGTCTTCCTTCACGGATATCTTTAATGGCGATATTGAGATTATACAGCGTTGTCGCACAGGCACCGACATTCGCGGTCGTGTACCCGACATTCCCGAGTACATAGGCATTGACAAAGTCAGCCGGCATCTCCGGCAATGCCATTGCAAGCTGCTTCGACGTCGACTTCTTGCCTAAAGCAAAAGCGGCCATCATCCCGCCGCACGCGGTGCTGTCAAGCTGTCCCATAGCGCTGCAGGAATAGACCCCAATCTCTTCAGGACGGACTCTGTTTTTAATTATCTCCCAATCAATACCGAGCGATAAAACCGTGTCCGATGCACCATAGATGGCTAACTGCAGCCCCCGTGGATGGTGGTTTGACCGGTACAGACCGGCGATGTCAAACCCTTCGGGAATCTGACCGCCCGATTGCACGAGTGATTTTTTCTCATCTTTAACTAAAAACTCGAAATTTTTCCTGATAGTAATTGTTACCTTCGATGAATCACTATCGCTCTCGGTTACTTCCCAATGCGGCGGTATATGTGCAGGAAGCATTCGCTTGGATACCTGCATTGTTATCGCGGTGTCTTCTACCGGTTTCGCCGTCATCCTGTTATGCCAGTACATCCTGTCCATATCCCACAAACGGGGAGAAATTCTCCGCAGAAGTGTATTTTCCAGTATTTTTTTACCGAACCTCTCAATGATAGTATCCGGTGAACACTCGACAGAATCGGAATCATAGAATATTCCGTCCTTACAGGTTACATATCCCATCATAGTGGCAAGACCGCAATAGACATCAGCGGCATCCCGCCGGTCAAGTTTATCAATAACCAGACGACGATAGCTGTGAAAAAATGAACTTCTTCCAGCAGAATTTATCCCGCCAAATCCTATTATTACCGGTAAACGCGACAAAGCAACTCCTTTGTAGTTAAAATGAACAAGGCCTTGTGCAAAAAAGTATTCCCCTGCTGTCAAATAAAAACTCTTTGTTCAACTACCCTGACTGCTGTAAGCAGGGCCTGGGTAATTGCCCGCGATGACGAGGAACCATGCGCCTTTAGCACTACTCCCTGGAGGCCAAGAAGCGGTACCGCCCCATAATTCTCCGCATTAAGAATGGCCATTTTATTTTTAATTGCGTCTATTAATTTTGGTTGACCGTCTAACACTTTTTCAGCCAGTGTGTGGAAACTCTCACATGATTTCAGGAGGACATTACCTGTGAATCCGTCACAGACAATAACATCAGCCTCCCCGGCCAACACCCGGTCTCCTTCAATATACCCGTGAAATCCCCGACACTTCACAGCAAGCACTTTCGCCGCTTCAATTATGGTTTTCGTCCCTTTTGAAGATTCTTCACCGACGTTTAACAGGGCGACCGAGGGATTCTCTATTTTAAAAAACCGTTTAATGTATTCATACCCCATTAACGCGAAACTGACCAGATGCTCCACCCTGCAATTAAGATTGGCGCCAACGTCAAGTAGTAGCGCTTGTCGTGAAGATGTTGTTGGTAAAAATGCCGCCAGAGCCGGACGCGCCACCCCTTTTGAGCGACCCAGCAGGAACATGGCCGCGCTGATTAAAATCCGTGTATCCCCGGCACTTAACGATGCCTGAACGACTCCCTCTTTCTGTAAAGAGATACAACGGACAATGGAAGACTGCTTTTTATTCTTCCACACCCGCGATGGAACGTCTTCTGTGGTGATGATCTGCGGACAGTGCTCGACAATCAGATTTTCTTTTTTATCACTACTTCGTACCCCGGCCGAAACCAACGCTTCCTGTATGATATTCTTATCGCCGCAAAGATATATGATTAATTCCGTCTTGCTCTGCTTCTGTGCCTCAAGAACTCCTTCGATGAGAATAGTAGAACCATAATCACCACCCTGAACATCAAGAGCGAGGCTGACCGGCTGCATCACTATTCTTCCGGCTGAATAACTTCAACACCGGCATAATAGCCGCAATTTGCACAGATACGGTGCGCAACTTTCGGTTGTTTACAATGTGAACATATTGCCGGTTTTGGCATGGACAATCTCAAATGCGATCGTCTTTTATTGCGTCTGGTTTTTGATATTCTTCTTTTGGGTACTGCCATACCGTTACACTCCAGGTATTAATATTTACTCAGTTACTCTTTTTTCTCTTTCAGTTTTTTTAAAGCTTCCCACCGCGGATCGATATCATCTTCTTTCTTTGCAGTATCAGTATCAATATACTCAGAGGCCCCGGTGCAATTGTCACTGCACAGCGGCTTGATAGGCGCATTAATCACTACCTCTTCATAAAGGCTCTGGCGAATATCAACCGTTGCATCTCGATCATGAAAGGTGTAATCAACATCATCACTACCCAAACTCTCAGGAGCATTCTTGTCCTGTAAAATGACCGAAAACTCCCCTGCAAGCGGATGCTCAAACGCAGTCAGACACCGCGAGCATTCCTGATTCACCGTGCACGTATAGCGTACTCGCACAAAAATCTGAAACTGAAGCCGCTCAATCTCCGCATGGCAGAAAACTTCGCCGCAAAAATTGCCATCCTGAATCTGCTCCTCCGTCATTGTCACTTTCTGCTCAATGACAGAATGCCCCTCAGGAATCTCTTTTATGTGTAGTACCATAACAAAGCGTACAAAATAATTACACTTTTAAAAATGTGTCAAGAAATAAACTATACTTTAGTATAAAAAGTAGTCTAAACATGCCTTCATCGTTCCCGTATACCCGATAAAATCCTATCTCCACCTTATGCACCATCCACTCCTGTAAAATGACTCTCTCCAGCCATAATAACCACCGATTCAACCATACCATCCCGACGGCTTTTTTACAGCGATATGGGAATTTCCCCGAATGAAGTACTTAAATAGCAGATGTTATCTGAGAGCCTGCCTTTTTAAAAAGATCATAAGCCTGGCGAGCCTTCAGCCTCATGGTTCGCTCACGCAACTCTTCCTGTGCCGAATCTTCAGCTCTGAAATACAGTCGATAATACTTTGCAGCATCGGAAAGATTACTTAATGCCTCATTAATGGTAGGTATACAACTCGGGAAGAGTGCCTTCTCATTCCGTAAATTCTCAAAATCTTTAACCAGCGCAGCAATTTTATTTCTCATGCCATTTGCACGAGACATAAGTACATCAAGTTCAACAGAAAAGTCACGCAGATCAACATTCATCATGGTTGATGCAAACCCGGTACCCCGGCTGATAATTTCATTAAGCTTGCCTGCCGCATCCATTTTCTTTCTATTTTCAATGAGAGACTGTTCCTGTGAACGCGCCAACTCTTCCGCCTTCTTCTTCTCAAGCTCCAACCGGCGATACATCTCCTGCTGCACTCTGTCCGCGCCGGTATTCACATGCTGAACAATTGCCCAGACAGTGCCGGCCAGAAGAACGGTGGCCAGGAGATACGAGATTGATAGTTTTGTCGGGCCTTTTGAATTTATGGCTATCATATAGCCAATCAGCGTTATCCCCACCAGTATCCCTAAAAGTAATACTTCGATTGACATACCTTTCACCCTTTTTTAGTAATGAGTACCGATTCAACATAATTTAACTTCGACCTTATAATATAGAACTTCCACCCGTCTATTGCAAATCTCTCACCTGTTTTCGGTATTTTTCCCAAATATAATGAAATGAAACCGTTAAGGGTACGAACCGCTCGTGCCCGCTCCACCTGAGAAGGAGGTATCCAATCCTGCATGGTGATCAATTCGGTAAAACCGTCAAATATTCGGGATTGGGTACCTTCCGCTTTATTCTCACAGGCAAGAGGGATTATGTGTAAAATATCGTGCAAGCCGTTTTTCAAAGAATAGATGCCAACAAAGGCGCCATATTCATCATGAACACAGACCTCAGAATATTCCTCCCGGATCATATCCCCGACCAGGTCTGCGATTTCACTGCTCTCCGGAACCCACACCGGCGGCACAATATAGTCATTTACCGGGTGCGTCCCGGTATTTTTCAAGGCATCCACCAGATACAGTAATCCGATAATATCCTCCGAACGGGTCGTTTCTTTGACACAGCAAACTGTGGTATTTTTTTTAGTCATGGCCGCAACTGCCTGCGCCAGAGTATCATCTGCAGACACATAAGCGAGCCGGGATCGATGCGTCATATATCTTGATACCGGGGTATCCGCGCCGTCTAGCACACTCTGCAATATGCGCCATTCACTCACGGAGACCGAACCGTCCCGCGTCGATTCGGCAAGACTGCTCCTGAATTCGTCAAGAGTGATATAGGGGCTCGGCTGTCGCAGATGTCTGCTGAAACCGGTAAGAAAAAAAGAATTGATCTTCTGCAGAAAGAGAAGTATCGGATGTAACATTTTTTTCAGGTAAAACAATACGGGGGCTGAAATAATCGCGATACCTTCACAATTTCGAATCGCAATATTTTTCGGGATTATCTCCCCAAAAACAAGAATAACTCCCGTCGCGATTAAAAGGGTTGCCACAATGGTATTTCTTGTAATAAAAAAACCGATAACAGTGTGAATCAATCCCACGGCAGTAATGTTGACCAGTAAATTTCCCAGTAAAATAAGAAGCAGGGTCCTTTGGCCGTCATTGAGCAACGCGAATACCCATTGATGATTCTTTTTACTGCTCTGCCTGAAAAAGATAATCCGCTCACGTCGAATAGAAAAAAGCGCTGTCTCCGAAGCTGAAAAATAGGCAGAGAAGAAAAGAAAGATACAGGTTAACCCTGCAGCAGGATAGAAGGTAATCATAACGGCTATACTATAGTGATGGAAAAATAATGCAGGAGCATTACCACCCCTGCAAGAATCTCATAAGTGCTTTACAAAGTACGCTGTACCTGCGTTAAAAAGGCAGGTCATCTTCAACAACCGGTTCCGGTTCAGGCTCAGGAATTGAATCCGACTGGTGCGCATCTACCACCTCCGGTGTATCGTTAGGAAAAGAACCCGAACCGGTATCACCGGGCGCACCGAGAAATTGAATCTGATTTGCCACGATCTCAGTTTTATACCGTTTATTTCCGTCTTTATCATCCCAGGAGCGCGTCGTAATTCTTCCTTCAATATACGCGGAGCGTCCTTTTTTCAAATACTGGTTTACCAGCTCGGCAAGTTTCCCCCACGCTACAATATTATGCCACTCAGTTCGATCCTGCCGTTCACCGTTTTTATTATTGTATCGTTCCGTTGTCGCAAGAGGAAAGGAGGCAATCGATGTGCCGTTTGTCGTCCGCCGTAATTCCGGATCCTTCCCTAAATTTCCAATCAGAATAACTTTATTCACGCCTGCCATAATGGCCCTCCATTAAAGAAAAGTCTAAAAGAAATAAAAACACGATTGAGAATAAAAATCGGCTACGACAAACGCAAATGCAAGGAATTTTCTTATTTTTTTTTCAGGGTAGTGTATTTACAGTTTATTTATTCCATACACCCCGACAAAGGTAAGCAAAGAGACCAGTACGGTGATAAGAAGATAGCGCCCAACGATATTTTTATTCCGCTCTATTTTTGTCAGCCCGGTTATATCTTTCCAGGCAGTAATACGGATTGTTCTGCGATTTATGGCTACCGCTTTGAAATGCCACCCCGGGTCAGGAACAACTCCTATCAAAATGGTAGAGCGCTTTTTAGTGAGGGCAAGATTGGTAGTATAATTATCAATCATAACATCCTGAAAAACACCCCGCCCGGTTAATTCAACCTTCGGCTCACCAGTGACATAAATACCATAAAAATCAACGACAAGTTTCTTTTTAGTATCACTGTAATACACCCAGAAATCAGTGGGTACGGTATCAAAAATCAAATCAAGACCATACATAATTCTCTTGTTTTTAATTATTATGGGTGCTCCGGGTACAGTGACACTGTAAAGGATATGCTCTTTATCCCCTTCCTCAGTCCCTGCAGCTAAGCCGGGTGAGGGATCACACAGAACACCTAAAAAAAAGCTGATCACGAAAAGCATGCTGCTCATCCGACGCTTTTCAGATAAAATCTCACCAATGGTATTCAGTGTATTATTAATTATCGCACCCATGTCCTGTTAATTCTATATAGTACTACAGTATGTGAAGGAAAAACTGTGGTTCATATTTGAGACGGATTTTCCCTGATACCTTTAAGTATACAAAATATTCCATAAAAATTTAGTACTATTTTCAGAAATTATTTTACCCGTTCCAAAAAACCATTTATATATTAGTATCGTCTTGCACTGAAATAAAAATACGTGGAGGTAAACAGTAATGAAAATAACAAAAGAAATACTCCTTGCCCGGAAAAGAAACAATATAAAAATTGCCATGCTTACCAGCTATGATTTTCCTACGGCACGTGTACTGGATCGCAGTGGCGTCGATGTCCAGCTCATTGGAGACAGCGTGGGTACCAACATACTCGGTTATCCCGATGTATCAAAAGTGACCGTGGCCGATATGCTCCACCATCTGAAAGCTGTTGCCCGCGGCACACAGGAATCCTTCCTGCTCTGTGATATGCCGTTCGGCTCATTTGAAACCAGGGAACAGGCATTGGAAAACGCCCGGTTGTTCTGCACCAACGGTGCTGACGGAGTCAAAATAGAATCGGAAAAAAGTGCTCTAGATAAAATACGTTTTGTAGCGTCACACGACATCCCGGTCTGTGCACATATCGGGTATACCCCCCAGACACCGGGACTATCGGTTTCCGTTCAGGGGAAAAATATTGAACGGGCACAAGAGCTGGTCTCGTGTGCCAGAGAATCTGAGGATGCCGGTGCCTTCATGATAGTCCTTGAGCTGATACCGGAGCGCCTTGCCAGATTTATTACCGAGTCGTTAACCATACCAACAATAGGTATTGGCGCAGGGAGATACTGTGACGGCCAGGTGCAGGTGATACTGGATATTCTTGGCCTCTCTGAGAAACAATACCGCCATGCAAAAAAATACGCAGACGCGGCAGAAATATATGCCGATGCTGTTACTTCCTATATCAGAGACGTTCAAAACGGGTACTTTCCTACAGAAAAAAATATTGCCGATATTCCAGATGAAGTGATGCAACATATTTCTGAATTATGCACCGGGAACGGAGTGTCTCAATAGCTATGCTTTTTAAAAAGGAACTCGCTGTTGCACGGGATGCTGCACGCAAAGCCGGAGAGATACAACTGGCAAGGCAGTCCGAGACAGTACAGACAGAATTGAAATCTGATTTCTCTCCGGTGACTGAGGTTGACAAACAATGTGAAGCGCTCATACAAAAAAAACTGTGTAATGCCTTTCCGCAGGATGGGTTCTTTGGTGAAGAGACGGGCATAGATGAGGGCGCCAGCGGCAGACGGTGGATTGTTGACCCGCTTGACGGTACCCGGCCATACCTCCGGGGTATACCAACCTACAGCACCCTTATTGCCCTGGAAATCAATAACGAATATGTCCTTGGCGTCATACATTTCCCTGCGCGAGGCGAAACCTACTGGGCCGCCCGCGGTAGCGGTGCTTTCTGCAATAACAAACCGATTCATGTCTCGCAGACCGACGAAATATCCCAGGTTATGGGAAGCTGTCTGGGCATTGTCGAGGAAGCTGAGACTGAAGCGGGGCGAAAACTTCTGTCCTTTATGCGGGAATGGAATTATGCGTACGGCTTCATGGATGCCCTTTCCTACATGTATTGTGCCTCGGGAAAACTTGATGTCTGCATAAGCCTTATCGACAAACCATGGGATCGTGCTGCAGCGGCATGCATTGTCACTGAAGCCGGCGGCACCTACTCGGATCTTTCCGGAAAACATACTATCCACAGCAGCTCTTTTGCAGTATCAAACGGTCGTTTTCATAGCGATATTATAACCCGTTTCTCAACATTATAGCATCCAAATCAATAAATAACAGCAATATGTCCATGTGCACAACGTATTTTTAGTACCTTTTTAAAATGTGAACGTTTTGGCACCCCAAGGAGAATATTTCGTGACAGAAAAAAAGAAAGCGAAAGAAAAAGACAACAAACAAGCACCCGCCGAACCGGAAAAACGACGGAGTGAAAAAGCCGGAATCCTCAATTTCACGAGGGAAATGGTCTCCGCCCTGCTCATGGCTTTTGTCGCCATTGTCTATGTTATTCAGGCATTTAAAATTCCAACAGGGTCTATGGAAAACAGCTTGCTGACCGGTGACTTTCTGCTGGGTATAAAATTTATCTACGGTGCCCCGGTTTTCCCCTTTTCATATGTTAAATTTCCCGGTATCACTAAGCCAAAACCCGGCGATGTCGTTATCTTTAAATATCCGGGCTCAGATCCGAAGGACTATATCAAACGCTGTGTTGCCGGCCCCGGACAAACAATAGAAATAAAAAGAAAAAATGTCTTTGTAGATGGAAAGAAAATTGAACTGGCACCGAGAGGAAAATACCAGAATGACGGTATACTCACCCCGGAAATCATGAACTACGAAAAACTTCGAATACCGGCAAAAGGCGACACCCTGTACCCTGCTTCACTGCCGTTAAGAGAATTTCTTTTTTGCAAACATCTCATCCATCAGGAAAACCCTGAACTGTCCCTCGCATACAGATTTCAAAGCACGCCGGTATTGCGGGGCTTATTCCCTTATAAAAGTGGTAATGAACGAACAGAAATGAAATTTGCCGTATATGTTAACGATGAATTTCAGTACTACGCCAACATTAAAAACTCTGTGGATAACTGGATGCACCTGAAGTATCAAATCAATATGATAAAAGAAGATGTGTATAGTGAATATCCCCCGGTCGATACGACCGTCAATAATGCGAATGATTCGACTAACGATTCTACCGACTCACTCGCGCCAAAAATCGAGATTAAGAAAATGTTGTTTCTAGATGGGAAAAAAATAGACAGGTATATCGTTAAAAACGATAACTTCTTTATGATGGGAGACAATCGGGATAATTCACTTGACTCCCGTTTCTGGGGATACCTTAATCAGAATTTTGTTAAAGCAAAGGCCTTTATACTCTACTTTTCAATTGCAAAATTTTATGAAAACAATAAAGGACAAGTAAAATTATTCAGAAAAAAAACAATGCGATATCCCAGCGGGGAAATTGTAAAGCAAAGTGATGATATAGAAAGCGTGGCAAGTGTAATGAACTATCTCCAGCAATATGGTTTTAAGTGGGAATGGAGCGATAAAGGAGAGCTTGTTGCAGGCAAACCCCGTACCATTCCAATTCTACTATTTCCAATAAAAATCCGCTGGAATCGTATCGGCAAACTGATTCGCGGCTGGGACGGGCTGGATAAGAAAAAACAGTAATGTATACGGGAAAAACCGTATCGGACAATTATCCTGACTCCACATCTGTATAATATGTCCCGGCAATCGGGACCGCATTCTAAATTGCTTACTCCTCATGCCATCAATTATATATAAAAGGGCGAGATGAAATCCTCCCTTCCGCATACATTAACAGTAATTATTTCGTTATATAATTGTATGTAAACATTCTGCACTAAAATCACATGAATAAAAAACAATGTACAGGCATTATCTTTCTCGTTGCCGGGTTGCTATCGTATATATCCGCGGCAACACCGCCGCCACGGCAGCTGTATCTTCAGGATGAAAACAGCATCTGGCTGGGAACGCAGCTCGGTCTGTGCCGTTACCAGAGCGAAAATGAGCTCTGGACAATAGTCAAACCGGATCCGGTTCTGGACTTCTGTAACGACGAGGACATGCTCTGGGTCGGGACTGCCAACGGGCTTCATTTCGCCGACATGCGTTATCTTGACTGGAAGAAATACTCCATTGAACATGGACTGCCTTCGGATACAGTCATCCGGGTGGTTGCCGACCTGGATTATGTGTATGCTGCCGGCCCTCACGGTCTGGCACGTATGGACAAACTGGTGGAACAATGGGAGGCCATAGGTAATTTTTCAGGCCACAGAATTTATGATTTGTATATCGATCAGGACTATCTCTGGGTGGCCACCGACAAAGGCATCTACTACTTCGAGAAGCAGTATGAAAAATGGAAATCCTATACCGCGCAAAGCGGTCTGCTCTCCGATACCGCCCTCAAAATCTTTTTCTTTAATGATTACCTCTGGATTCTCTCCGAGAAAGGGCTTTCCCGCTACAGCGCCGGTATGAAAACATGGAACACATTCAGTTTTACCGGCGATATCCCCGGCAGTGCCGTTCACTATATATGGCTTGATGCCGAATATATATGGCTCAGCACCCCGGAGGGGGTTATTCGCTACAGCGGAACAAACCAGACCTGGGAGGTATTTTCAAAAAATACTCAGATTGAAGGCCTCCCTGTACAGGCCCTGTCCACTGCAGGAAAAACATCGTGGTTTGCCACTTCCGACGGAGTCTATTCCTTTGATGAGGATAATCGTCGCTGGACACTCTATACCGCGCTTGAAGGTCTGAGTGACGACGTGCAGGATGTCATATACTGCATCGGGCAAACCGTGGTTTGTCAAAAAGGCAACGCCTTCGGTGTATACTTCCCTTCCGAGGATATGTTTCACACAAAAGAAATTGCTGCTGCAGCGGGAGCGGGGGATAAAAAAGGAAGCTGGGACTTTTACAACGATGAGCGCGGGCTGGGCGTCGGTACTCCCGGCGGCCAGAGCGTTAATCTGCTGGGTCGTGCCTATTTTAAACTGAAAAATAAAGCTGATTTCCCGAAACCGATTGGTGCGAGTATAAAAGATTATATTGTCAGTGATGTACTCGATTCTTTTACTGTTGATACAACTGTGATATTTGACATTGATTCCATTACCCAGGACACGTTAGGCCAGACTTTGCAGATTGATACTGTTGACACGGTTCCACTCTACAACGATTTCCTGTACTGGTGGCCCAGGGCCAATCTCAATCTGAATGTAGACCTTAAAAACGGCAGGACTATTCGCGGCACTTACAACAACACCGACCCGCTCGGCGCCCTGCACCGGGGTGTCGAGTACCGCGGCTACGGCGATGATATCCTGCGTAAAATCGGCTGGCTTACCGATCAGAAAACAGACTATTTCCACAGCACCCTGATAGACCCGACCTACTTTGAAGGTGCAGCCATGCGGGCAGAGTTCGGCGATCGTGTGGGTGAAAAGAAACGGCGGCGGATCAACACCGGAGTCTGGGCCGGCTGGCGGAAAACGGAGTATCTCAGAAAGCTTATCCCGTTTCAGGAAGACAATTACTATTACCTAAAAGTTAACAACATTATAACCGAGAGCGTTGAAATACGGGTTGACGGCAAACCGGTTGATCCGCGCGATTACAGTATCGAACGTACAACCGGACTGCTCACCTTCAAAAATGAGGGGTTTGTCAATCCCGACTCACGCATCGAGATAGCGCTTGAGTATGAGCCGGAAATCGGCGGTCATACCAATGAAATGATTGCCGCGGAAAATGTTGTCGTGCTCAGTGATGAAGTCTCCATCGGTGTCAACGGGCTCTATCGGGGTATTGAAGAGCCTGACCGTCCAGGTACCGGACTCGATACCAACCGGCTGGTGGTCGGCAGTATTAACGGTAAAATCGATCTGAAATCACGCAGCGGAAATGCCGCATTCAAGGCCATTCCCGAAGTATCATTGAGCTACAATGACTCTATTGTTGTTAAGAAACAGGGCTCTGCGGCAAAACTTACCGCCAATGCATCGCTTTTCAATCTCCGCTTAAAAGGTAACGCGCAGTACTATGCGTTTAAATCGGATACCTCCGCCAAAGCTATTTTGTCCGATATGAAATCGGACACTACCGCCTATGAGACACAGGCGGATATATCTTCAATCTACGGTCGCCTCCACTACCAAGGCGACCTAGAAGCTACCTATGATATTACCCCGTTCATGCCGGTAACCGGAGGATTCAGCCTGCTTGAAGCCGCCTGTGGCAAGGAGAAACGCCAGTACCTTGAGTATTTGGTCTCACCAGTAGGAATACCGTCGCTGAAACTGAGAAGCATGCGCCAGGATATCGAATGCACAACACAGGGTAATCCTTACATGAAACTGGATTCAATAAAAACTAAGCGGTGGAACTGGCGTATTGAATCCGAATGGGATATGTCACAGAAAGCCCTTGATGCGATTCATATGAACAGGCTTTGGATAAATGCCTCCTATGATCTGAATTATATTACAGACACGCTCTATACGTATGATACTCTCGGTACTACCGATTATTTACAAAAACATCTCAACCATAATCTATTCGGCTGGCTGCAGTTCTCACCGCTGAAAAAACTCTCCCTTGAAACAAAACAAATTGTCCGCCTGTTCCGGCGACAGGAAAATACCGATGATTCCTGGCGAAAAAGCGGCAACCGGTATCGCCCCGAATTCACCCTGTTCTCGCAGGAGCTGATTCCCGGAGTAACCCTGTACGGCAAATTCAATATCGAAAACAGCGTGGATATTGTGGGCCCCGATACAACCGATACCACCGGTGAAATGTCCAGAAAGCGGCTCAACAGCAGTGTCCTGCTCATTCCCGGTGTGTGGTGGAATATACTGAATCCTCTGCAGATAAATTTGGGGTATAATTTCTCAAAGGAAGATTCGACACTCGCGTATGATACAACCCGAATCGATACGATTGATACGGTAACAATTGAAATAGACACCTCAATAATTGCGGTGAAAACAAAAGAGCGACAGAGCTTCGGTCAGACATTCTCAATAAATCCAATCCTTGATTTCAACCGGGATATACATCTGGCAAACCGCTCTGAATTCTCCATGCAGAAGAGCAGAGAATACCTGCTTTCACGGGGAACAAAAATCTATAATGACATCGAACTCCTCTTTAACGACAGAAAGACGAAATTTTTATTTGAATACGACGTTCTCAAGCAGACCGAGTACAACAGAGACACAAATTATGTTGATACGCTGCGGATTACAGCTTACAAGCATGAACCGCGGTTCAAATGGATACAGCGGTGGCAACCCGATTTCCGCACGGAGCTGAAAGCCAATATCAGTTGGCAGAAGTATGATAGCCTCACAATCGACACGGCTCTTTACACGGATTACAGTAACACCATTTCACCGAATATACTCTTTGACTGGCGTGTTCAGAGGAACATTATCAGAGAGTTCAGAGTGCAATACACCATCGGCGGTTCTTTATATAGCGGCACTTTTTTCTCATTTGATTCCTATAAGAAATCGTGGGACAATAAACTGGATGTGAGTGTGAAAGCTGGAAGAAATTTTCTACTTCGTATCTTGTTGAATATCAGCTACTTAATAGACGAGGAGCTGTTACGGTATGATCTTGCTGAATTGAAGGCAACCGCGCTTTTTTAGGATTTTACCGCAGAGAATACAGAGGGCGTGGAGAAAAGAAGAAAAAGAAATAGATTAAAGAACAGATAAAAACCGTAATCTTTCTAGTAAATTAATAGTAAAAGTGATTTACCACGGACACAGAGTCCGCAGAGAAAGATTAAAATCAGCCATTTTATTTATATCTCTGTGCCATCTGCACACTCTGCGGTAAAATAAAAGAGTTTTATATGAAAAAAATATCACGAAGAAAATTTATCAGTACCACGGCGCACGGTGCCGCAGGTTTAGGCATTATAGCAGGATGCACAACCCGCACAACAAGTCCTGATATCCGGCCACCTTCCGCTCCTGAAGGACTGGACGTACTGGTCGATTATACCGATGACGGTACCCCACAGGCATTTCTTACCTGGAACGAGCACAATTTAACCGATATTACCGGCGCTGTCAGCGAGACCGGTATTTCAGGATACAACATTTATCGGTGTCTGGTAAAAGAGAATGAGGCAGAACACTATGATACGCCTATAAATACTTCTCCTGTACAGGGTACTTCTTATATTGACGAAGACAATTTGATTGATCTGGGTTCATACAAGTACAGAATAAGCGCTCTGGACAGGAATAACAATGAAAGCCCCTTGAGTTCCGTTAGTCAGGTAAAAATAATAAGACCGAGTATTATTTTCAAGGCAACAGACACAGCCGCCTCATCCGGTGCGAAAATAAACGCAGATGTTATCAAAACTATGGTGCACAGTGCAATCAAACAGATGCAGAAAATCACTGATACCGGCAAAGCCTATGAATCCCTTTTTTCAAAGGGAGTGTCCAATGCAACGGCAATCGCAATAAAAATAAATTGCCTGGCAAATAACGGCCTCTGCACACATCCTGAGGTAGTTAACGCAATTATCGACGGACTTACCCAAATGCTTGAAGGCACATTTCCCAAGGACAACATAACGGTTTTTGACGATCGCATGCCCTCTTATCTTAAAAACGCTGGTTTTCCCTTAAAGAATGACCCCGGTGATTATAAAATTATTACTCTCTTTAATGATGATAACGCCTGGAGCAGTCCAGCAACCGTTCATAACAGTACACAGCGCTTTGCGAAAATAGTCGATGAAGTCGATTATATTATCAACGTTCCGGTACTCAAGAATCACAGCAACGCTGGTATTACTTTTGCCCTGAAGAATTTCTTCGGCATAATAGACAGGCCGGGGGATATGCATGACGATTCGGCTGTCTCTCAGGAAACCTGGTGCGATCCGTACATAGCTGAAGTCTATAAAAAAGTCGCCGATAAAGTTGCAGTTACCATAGGCGACGCTGTTTTCGGCGCGTATAAAAACGGTCCCGCCACTTCGCCGAATTTTATACTGAATACTATTCTTGTCGGCACAGATCCTGTTGCAATGGATATGGCTGCGCTTAAATTTATAAACGATGCCCGAAACGAAAAAGGACTTTCCACTATTCCAACCGAGGCAGGAGCCGGTAATGCCAGTGCTCAACATATTATTACTGCTTCTTCAGATGCCTATAAATTAGGCAGATTAAATAAAAAAATTGTAGAGGTTTCTCTATGACACGCTCAATTATCATCAAATTTTGTTTCACTTCGTTTTTAATCATATCGTTGAGCTGCAGAAAAAGCGTCAATCCCGGCGCCGGAGCCGACCCCGGTGACCTGCTGCCGGTAAATGACGACATCAGCGGATTTAAGAAAAAAGGCGGCGAAGCGGTCATGACCGACTATCAGACCATTATGGATGCTATTGACGGCGCCGCTGAAAAATACATCTTTTACGGCTTTGTTGAAGGGGTTCAGCAGATGTACAGCAACGGCGCCATTGATATAGACGTTAGAATCATGAATCACGGCTCAGAAGCAAACGCACTCGGAATCATGGAGGAATTCTTTCCCGCTTCACCGGAAATCCTGTCAAACAGGAATCCGAGAGTGGCGGTAGACCACTCTCTGTTAACAGGCTATTCCCTCTTCTATGTACGGGATAATATCTTTATGGAAATTTACACCTTTGAAAAGAGCAATTTTGCGCTGAATATGGCGAAGCAGTTTTATTCGAATGTGGATAAAAAGATAACATCCAGATAAAGTAGGTACAGGGTTCCGGAAAAGGGTGAGGCCTGTTCTGAACAATGTCGAGGGGAAGCCTGTCTTGTTAATAGGTAAGGGTAAATCGTTCCCGTCTCTTCTTTTTCTGTAGAGCGGATACATAAGGTATGGTGTTCAATATATCACGCTACTGCTTAATCTGCACCTTTCCATTAATAACCTGTCCGCCTACATTAAGGCTGTAAGCATATATCCCTGCGTGAACACGGTTGCCACTGGAATCCATCCCGTTCCAAACCATTCTTTTCTGCGCAAAGCCTTTTGATGACCAGATTTTCTTACCATGCAAAGAATATATGGAGAGATCAACCTGTTTTCCTTCAAGGTTCGGGTATGAGAAGGTAACCTGCGAACCGGCTGGAGTTACAGAAACCTGTACATACTCTTTTAATTGCTGCTCCGATTTTCCCTGAACAGGAGTCGGGTCATCAAAGGGATATTCAATCTCAACCAGATCGATAGTATCATCGGTATTATTACCCAGATTATAGGGCGATTTTGCTGCAAGCTCGAATGCCTTATACCCCCATTCAGACCATTGTGTCTTTAATCCATTGTCCAGAAGTATACCGGTACCGATATAATCGTTTGCCACAGGGTCTTGTGTCGCTAAAATGCAGAAAGCATTAAAATCAGGACTCCCGCCGGGGCCATACTCTGCCCTGCCGCAAATAGCATCCAGAACAACCAGAACCAGTTTATCCTTGAAGGTCGGCTGGCTATTCAATATCGACATCCAGGGATACTGCTCATCATTGCCGTAATCATGTAAATATTCTAATGTGCCGCTCACACAGCCCATCATGTTTTTCAAAGCCATAGTCACCCCGTGACCCGGCCTGTTATGTGCCCAGCATATCGGGGCATTAATAATCCAGTCGGCATTCACCCAATTGTCCTTTATGGTATACGTTCTGCCGGCAATTTCAAATGACGGATTAGTGGGACCTGCAGAATCTCTGGAAGTTACTATTCTAACATTACTCGCAGGAAAAGAACCATACAGCATTGAAGTCAAACCTTTTTTAAGTGCGTCCAATACCTTGGCATAGGAAGGGCTTCTGCTCCCATTTCCATTTTTCTTGACTGCTATTATTGTCTTATCTGTTACCGGTTCCGGAAACAGTGCTTCATAGGCCTTCCCCTTGTCTGCTATTCCGGTAAGATGCATGATTGCATAGTCAACCATATCCTGAATGCGGGATGCAACTGCGGTAGATCCGCTCATTGAACCTTCGTCATACGCTTTTACGACCCGTGATTTTTCCTGACGGTTATTTTGGGCAGATAAAGAAGAAACCGGTGAGACAGTCACTCCTGCCGCTGCTGCAGCAGAAGCTGTTTTTAGAAAATCACGACGTGAAATATCTGGTGACACTATTCTCCCCCTTCCATAATATATCTAAAATTAACGGTATATAATTCCGTATTAATAATTCAAATGTTTATAATTGGGTTAAATGTAAAAATGAGGATAAAGAAAAATCTCCAATTTTTTATAAATAAGAAATTATTTTTTAATAAAAAAGATGTCATCAGTTCTTTATCTATAAATTTACTCAAGATTAGCGGTCAAAACTTAAAAAAACTGGCATTTTTCTTTTTTTTCATTAACTTAATAGTTATAACGTGCGTATTTAACTGCAAGATACAGAAAGAGGAGAGAACCATGGGATTAGTAACGAAAACACCATTTTTGTTTCCAATTTTATTCCTGATAAATGTAACAGTAGTGGGCCAAACGCCGGAAGAGCTTCTTCCTGATGAAGGTGAAATAACCGGATGGACTTTTGATCTGGATTCAAACTGCAATGAAGGTATCGCAGAAGATGATTCAAGCCTTTTTGATGCTATCGATGGTGGTGCCGAGGTATATATTGAAAGGGGATTTGTTGCCGGAGCTTATGACGGATATACAGATGGTTCTAATAATATTTGTGTTGAAATTTATGATCAGGGAACTCCGCAAAATGCATATCTGGTATATCATTTTTATGACACTTCTGCACATGACTCCACATTCTTTCCTTTTTTACTAATCCCGGATTTAGGTGACAGCGCACGATTAGATACAACATATGTTTTCGATTATGTCCTGGAAATGCTGCTGGGAAAATTCTTTATGCGTTTCATCGGTCCACGTGATGAACAGATTAAAGAAACAATAATCGACTTTGCTAAAAATATCGAGAATCAAGTGCCAATTATCACAGGACCGTATATTTCACCTCAAACGGGAGGCTTGGGAGAAATAAATGTATACCCAAGTAACGGAATTTATATGTTCAAAATAATGCTGAATCCGAACTACTTTGAAAAATCCCAAAACCCAAAACTGGCTATATACAATTCAAAAGGGCGGCTTATTCTGACATTACTACTCCATTCTTTCGGTTCCCAACACTATATATCCATGTGGGATGGGAAAAATAGAAAAGGTGCTCTCATTGCCAAAGGAATATATACAGCCATAATTAATTGTAATGGAATTGTTTTACAAAAGACTTTTGTTGTTGGATATTGAAACAATATAAACAGACATTTAAAAAAGGCGCTTTGTTGTAAGCGCCTTTTTTATATCCATCATCGATTATTTAATCTACAGAATAGACAAGGACTTAACAAAATTAACATTTTCAATCTGTGCTTTAATTACATACCTTCCTGCAGCAACACGTCCTCCGGTAGTATCAGTCCCATTCCATACTGCACGGGAACGAATACCAAGGAGCTTATGAGACAATTTACGAACGATTCTTCCCTTGGCGCTGACAATGGTAATTTCTGCATTTTTACCGACAAGAGACTCCGGTACAACGAAATCAAGAAATACACTCTTTTTTAGAGGACCTCTGAAAACAAGCAGTTGTCCATTAGTCATTGATTTAGCATCAATTTTATCGTGAGTTGCTGTAGGATGAGGATTTATCGTAATTTCTTCGTTAACTATTTCGCCATATCGCATGTCATTTTCCTGGATAATCCCGATATTATAATCCCCTCCCATACCTGCAGAATATTTCAAAAAGGAGGGCATTGCAGAAGCGGTATACTGTCCGCCATGCGCTATTCTCATCATCTTAATTGCCTGAAACTCGGCGGTTACAGGATCGGTAGAGATAATAATAGAATTGGGCCGGGGATCACTTGATGATGGATTGATGGTTTTTACCCAGTCTGTGTAATAATTACTGGATTTCCAGGAAGTACTGGGCCCCGAACCTTCCCTGCCCCCATGAATAGCCGAAACAACAGTGAGTACCGTTTTTTCATATACAACCCCTTTGCAATTATAATCAGCTAAATAACTGTGAGCTGAACTATGCTGGGGCTGGAATGTTCCATAGTGACTTTTAAATCCTATGGTAAAACCTGAGGTCGTGTGACCTCTTATATTCGGCGCATTTATTAAAAAATCACATTTATTTATCTCCTGAGTGCTGTATCTACTGAAAGAAACCATTTTACAGTCAGGAAATAACGTTTCGGTAAATCCATATGAACTGAATGAAAAGTTATATCCATCCCAGATGGTGATGTTGGAAGCAGAGTAATTAGTACCATTAAACTTCATCTGCTTCAGACCTTCAACAATTCCTTTAACGACCAGGGGATTGGTCGGCATAGAGCCACAAAAAGAGGAATTGACTTTAATTGCAATTTTTGATGAAGCTGTAAGAGAATCGGGCAGGGTAGCTTTCCAGGCTTCACCAACATCACTCTTATTAGCCAGTAATTTAATGGAATCTTCCATCATCTTCACAATAATGTCAACATCGGAACTTGAACCACTTTTTGGTGTAGCCTGCTGTTCACTATTATAATTAAGTACCACCAGCCCGGGCCATCTGTTACCCGGGCCTGGATCTAATGGCATTTTTTCCTTACTGAATACTGCTGCTGGATTTGCCAATGATGCTGCAGCTGTTGCACCGGCACTTTTTTTAAGGAACTCCCTCCGAGATAATGACATTTCTTCCTCCTTTTCCATATATTATTACGTTTTATAGTAATAAATCTATGCTATCTATATAGAAATATACACAATTCTAGGTTAAAATTCCTTTAAAACATGCATATTCACTATAAGTTCTGCCGGTCGCTTTAATCAAATGAATAATGCTTTAAGAGGGAAAATTATTATATTTTCCAACGGATTTACACCCTTTTTTAAGTATTTAACGAATCTAATCTATATAAAAGCCCAATTTCCTTATTATTGTTAAAAATGAAATGTATTATTGCATGATTTAGACTAAATTTATATATAAAGGTAACAATAAACAGTTTTTATAGGAGAAAAAAAACATGGGAGAAAAAACAAGTACCAGTAGACGTAACTTTTTAAAAACAACGACTGTTAGCGCCGCCAGTATAATGGTAAGCGGTATTGTTAAAAACTCAAAGGCAAGCAAATCAGCATGGTTTCCCGGCAGGCAGATTAACCCAAACATTGATAATCTGAGAGTTGTCTGCTGTCATGACGAGGAGATGGTAACCAGTACTATGGGCTCTTCATTCTCCAGCCAGAATTCCGCACTGGATACTGATCGAATACATTATGATATGGATCTTATGGCAAAATTTTTAGCCGAAAAAAAAGACCCGGCAGAAGCATGGGCAACTATTTTTCAACAACCCTCAGGTAAACAATGGAGCCAAGTAAAAGTCGCATTTAAAGTAAATTGCTTATATACACCTATAATGCCACACATTGCAATTATTGACAAAATATGCCAGGTATTAAACTCCTTTGGTGTTCCCTATTCTAATATGATAATTTATGATGGAGACAGCAATGCAGCCGGGTCGAGTAAATATACACCTTATACCAATGGAAACGGTCTGCCGTCCGGGGTAATTGTAAGCTCCCGTGACACTTCTTTAGGCGGTACAACCACTATTACTGTGGGTGGGTCATCATATACGTGTGTAAAACATATTGCAGACGGAACCATCGATATCCTTATTAATTGTGGCGTTAATAAGGGGCATGGCAGCACGTATGGCTCCTGCACCTTATGTATGAAAAACCATATTGGAACAATAAAATACAGATGTCCTTCATCAGTTACTGATTTAACGAATATCAACAGCCATGATGCAATAATCGGCGGCACTCCACCTAGGCAGCAGCTCTGTATAATGGACTCTATCCTTGCAGCCAGAAACGGCCCGTCATCTTCTCCGACAAATCCACCTCCTAATAGAATTGCCATGGGAACCTTTGCACCTGCAGTTGACTTTCTAACCGTGAGAAAAATACGCGAAGAATTAAATAACTGGAGTCACCCGGATAGTACGATAGATAAATTTCTCTCCAATTATGGTTATACAGAACAGGAAATTCAGGATTTGGTAGATTTATCCCCGGAAGAAAATGACGGCAAAGGCTGGCTGGAATTCGATCCCAGTCAAACCGGAACAATGCATAATCATTTGAAATCATCCAATATGCAGGCATTATCATTTTCCGTTACAGGAGCAGCATTTAAACCTGTTAAGAAAAGAATTACACTTTCCGGAAGAACCATTAAATATGCTTCAATATTTGATATGAAGGGCAGGCAAATAAGTACTCTTTCTCTTCCTGCAACTGGAAGAAAAACTATTACTTGGGATGGACGTAATAAGCAGGGAAAGCTTGTACGGTCCGGCAAATATATTCTGACTATTCGAGGTAGTAACTCTGAAAAAGCGGTGCCTTTTACGCTTCAGAAATAAATTGATATTAAATAGATTTTTCAATAATTTCTGTCTGTGATGAAGATGACAACGTGAATGTTTCAGGCGACAGGTGTATTCTGCAGTTTTTACTTAACAAAAATTGCAGATTATTAAATAAACAATGTTTACACTCATCCGGTACGGTGATGCGGGAAAAGGTGTTTATTTCCTATATCCAGAAATATTTATTATTATTATTATTACGTTAAAAATACAAATATGGTAGCAATCATCACTATCCCTGTTAAAAGTCTGCCTTATCCTGTTCCGGCAACCATTTCCACAATGGTATAAATCTTATTGTTTTGGTTATTCCCGCCCATTCGATCTGCTCGGATCCCTCTTCGTTTTCAGTAACTATGAACAAGTTATTACATTGCAGCTCCTTTGATGCCTTTAGTAACGCACGGGTCTCACGATTCCTGGTTTTAGGATTTTCCAGGTTCCAACACACCTGAATCAGTTGATGTACTGCAAGGTTTTTTACAACGACAAAATCCACCTCTTCATGTTTTTGATTTTTCCAGAAAAATAACCTGATAGTACTTTCCAGTTCTTTTTTATACAGGCATATTGCCACTGCATTTTCAGCAAGACGGCCCATACCCGGACTTAACGAAAAACCGATCGCAGTAATTAAACCGTTATCTATACAATATATTTTTTTATTGGCTGCAGTCTGCTCCCTGACTTTAAAGGAAAACCTGGATACAGAAAAAACAAGAAAAGCCTCTTCAAGCATCGATACATACTTTCTTGCGGTACGATCACTTTTGCATGCAATAACTCGTAAAAGCGTTCTGTATGAATACTCGGTACCTGTGTTGGAAATAAGGTAACGAGCTAAATCTTCAATAATCCTTGATGCTGAAATTCTTCTTTTTTTAACAATATCCTTATAGATCGTTGCCTGGAACAGAGTGGTCAAATAATCTTTTCTGTTAACGTTCGTCATTAAAGGCTCAGGGTATCCACCCTCTGTAAGATATCTATCACAGATACTTTTATAATGGGATTCTTTAATATTTTCAGAAGATTTCAATGCTTCAAGGTATTCTGTAAAAGAGAAGGTAAATAAAACGACCTGAATATGCCTCCCCGTTAAATGGGTCGCCAACTCAGAACTGAGCAGATGGGCATTACTTCCGGTAACAATGAGACACACTCCCTCCCGCTGAAGACGATTCAAAAACAGCTCCCATCGGTCTAAATTCTGAATTTCATCAAAAAGAATTGTTTTGGTGGTGCCATACACGTTATTCATTTCCGCCAATAATATATCATATTCATGAATGTCAACTGCAATTTCATCATCGAAATTTAAAAAGGCAAATCGTCCGTCTCCAGTTGAATTAACCAGGTGCAAACTAAGAAAAGATTTTCCGCATCTGCGGGGGCCGAAAACGATATTTATTAGCCGGTTATCAAATGAGATCGACTTTATTCGCCTGGGAATATATGTCTGTCTGAGTTTTTCCTCAATTTCCATCTTTTGCCTAATCAATACATCTCTTATCATTTTTAACTCATTTTTTTATAAAATTGCGCATTAATTACATGTCAAATACGCAAAATATACTATTTTTGCGTATTTTTTACAACAAATTTATGCAATTTTATAAATAATGGAATTACACGATGAATGATAACTTTAACATTATGCGCATTTTATTGAGTTAATGTACCAAATAAAGTAAAAGGATTCATCAAGAAAAAATCCTTCAACGGCATACCTTCTCCTCCGACAAGCAGCTTATGTACTTTACCGAATTTTTTTTCGAATGCTCCGATCCCCGGCAAAAAAGAGCGGCGTGCACCACTCTTTATCTCAACACACAGGATGGCATCATTCACTGATAAAACAAAATCAACTTCATAGTTACCCTCACGCCAATATGTCACTTCCACCGGTTCAGATTGCAGATGGTTACAGAGATGGGCACCGGCTGCAGATTCAACAAGCCGTCCCCATATATCGGGTCTTCTGTCCTTAATTTCCCCTGTTACTATTGATTGAACGGTAACCAAGGCTGTATTAAGCGCTATAAATTTTGGTGATGAACCCCGCTTCCTTATTGGTGAAGGAGAATACTTCTGCATTCCCTTTAAAAGACCGGCATGTTCCAATAAATGTAAATAATGTGCAAGCGTTGTAGTATTACCAACATTCTGGAGCTGCCCGAGCAACTTCTGGTACGACACAATCTGTCCTGAATAAGTGCATCCGAGTGTAAACAAGTTCCGCAACAACGCCGGTTTATGAATTCTCTGCATCTGCAAAATATCTTTTGAAATAGTAGGCTCAATCAACGAATCAACAACATAGTGACGCCATCTCTCCGGCTCAGATACAAGTGATGCGGCTCCTGGATATCCACCAAATTGTATAAATGTATCAATGTCCCACCCGAAAGCAGTATGCATCTCTTCAAATGTCCAATGAGTGCTTCGTACTATCTCAAACCTGCCCTGTAAGCTCTCAGTCAAACCCTTTTGAATGAGCAGCGTCGAAGAACCCAGTAGAACAAGCTTTATCTTACGATCGTGTTTGGTATCATCATCCCATAGCATTTTCACCGTCTCTGACCAGTTGGTAACTTTCTGGACCTCATCCAGAACCAAAATAAAATTATCGCAATCAGCACTTTTCCTCCTGGCCCGTTCCCAAACCTGCTCAAGCCATATTCTGTCATGAATCTCCGGATCGTCACAGGTCGCGTATAAATGGGGAGTCTCCAGCTTATCCAACACAATAGTAACCATTGTAGTTTTTCCGGTTTGACGGGGGCCTGTGATAATTTGAATAAATTTCCTCGGTTCATTCAATCGTTTGATTAATTCAAAAGAATTTTTCCTTGTATATAGCATAAATCTGCAACACCTTTAAATTCATTACGTTATAAAGATATATTTAAATTACTCAATATATTGAGTAATTTTACTCAATAATTATACTATTTGTAACTCAATAAAGCAACACTTTTATTTGAAGGCTTTTTACTTTTTATCAGAGGCAGACCATTAAACATTTATATAAAAACCGCATGCTGACACCGGTGTAAAAACAGCGTAATCCCACCGGTTTAAAAATCGAGGGATTACGCTTGGCAATAAGTAGTATTTATTCATTAATCCGGTCTTTCATACGATAA
>CAZIYW010000035.1:0-43232 GCA_964543525.1 uncultured Fibrobacterota bacterium
TAAAGGAAATGAACTAACAGGATATGGAACCTACAGGACATGCGCCCTTATTTAAATATGTGTCCACATTGAATTCATTTGCCATGGTATGCCCGGATATTAAAAACCTTCCATTTCTTGTCTTTTTAATAGAATATGCTTTGTCGCCTTCTCCGCCATAATTTCTTGTCCATACTGTGTCGCCGTTTGAATCTGTCCGTACAACGTAAATTCTGTCAAAATCTTCTTTAGTATCTCCCTGCTTTTTAAAAACCTCTTTATACCCCGCAGCAATAAACCCTCCGTCATCCGTCTCAATAACGGATTCACCGTAACACCAGACAGAACCCCCGTACTCTTTAGCCCAGAGAACCGACGGGGCATTGGCGTGTGTTGTCAATGTGATTAAAAACAGTGAAATAAAAAAACATATATTTTCATTCTCATACTACTCCCTCTTTAATGGAATAAGAAATGTAAAATACGACACATAATACACTTACTAAATTTTGCAACAACTCTAATCACTACCGGCGGCTGGTGGCGGGCGCTGCCGAAAAATTGTCCGCAGCCGCAACTGGCCTACCGCTTTTTTACCCATATCACCAGCAAAGGTAACCAGCTCCAGGAGTGTATTCGTTTCGGTATGATACCGGTCCGGCACGATATCCTGAAAGACAAAACTATCCTGTTCAGCAACAGTTGGAAATCACGGGTATTCCGGGCTTCCTATAAACAGAACCAGAAGAACAACAATAATATCCTGCCGAGTATCCCGCGCTTTGACGACATTGTCAATCTCTATCTGGATACCTGGTATGATATTGTTGTGGAGAAAAACTGGGGTTCGGAAGGAGGCCCGCCGGACAGAGCATTTATTATGGACTATATTGCAAATACCTATACACGAAAAGCAAACAGATACCTGAGAAGGTAATGCCTTAAAAAAAGATATCACTATGAACTCCGGGGTGAATTTTCCGCACAGTTTCGATTCTATGAAGAGCTGAACGATTTCCTGCCGCCCGGCAAAAAGAAAACGACATTTGTCTATCATTTTAACGGCAACCCCTCTGTCAAGGATGCGATCGAGGCGATCGGGGTGCCGCACACTGAAGTCGATCTGATTCTTGCAAACGGCACCTCGGTAGGTTTTGACTATCATCTGAGAAACGGCGATTACCTCTCGGTGTATCCGGTTTTTGAAGGGCTGAATATTAGCAATGTTGTCAAGCTTCGCAGCGAACCGTTGCGAAAAGGCGCCTTCATCTGCGATGTGCATCTGGGGAAATGCGCCCGCATGCTTCGCCTGCTGGGTTTTGATACACTGTACCGGAATGACTACGACGATCTCATGATAATCAGTATTGCCGCCTCACGAAAACGTATTATTTTGACCCGGGACCGCCAGCTGCTCCATGCCGGGGTAGTGACCCACGGGTACTGGATACGGTCGCAGCAGCCTGAAGAGCAGGTGCAGGAGGTGCTTGACCGTTTCGATCTGCGTGGGCAAATTAAGCCGTTCCGCCGCTGTACAGTCTGTAACGGCCTGATTCATGCGGTTGCCAAGCAGGAAGTGCTCCACCTGCTCGAACCGAAAACAAAGAAGTATTATTTCGATTTTTATCGGTGTGATTCCTGCGGAAAGATCTACTGGGAAGGCTCGCACTTATCCCGAATGCAATCGCTGGTCGACCGTTTAAGCAAAAAAGATTGTTACGAATGAACAGCGGCACAGGACATGGTGTAAAAACGGTTGTTATGCTTATGCAACTCGTCTGAAAACTGTCGAATCCTTCTCTGCAAAAAGATATTTCTCTTCAGCCGAAATGACAACGTGAAGTATTCAATTGCCTGAAATATAGTATATTTTATCCTAACAATAATTTAGAAAAAGGGAAAAGTATTGATAAGGTATTTATATATACGGAGAGACCGTGAAACGAGAATTGGTTGGTGTTGGAACATCCATTTCCAGGGAAAAGAACTATGATCCCATGGATACCCTTCTCTTTGCCGTTGAAAATAAAATCAACATTGTACAGGTATACTGTGACAATGATTTAATCGGCAGTCCGGAGTACATGAAAGAAATACGGGAATTCGCGCGCGAAAGTATGATCGCACTGACATGCCATGCACCGGTGCCGCTCAATGAGTATGTGGAATCCGAACATATCCTCTCCGCCGCCAATCTTCTCCTGGAGAATCAGGAAGAGAAAAAGATTATTGTGCATTTTGATGAGCGGGAACCATTGAAGAAGATGCTCGAACACATTCAAAAAATCACGGACGCCGGCCTGACTGTCTGCCTGGAAAACTACTATGCTGCTCAGGATGGAAAAACTTTTCTGAAGAATATCGATACCTTCAATTCAGTTTTCGGCCTTGTAAAGAGATACTCCCTGCCCGTCTATCCGGTGCTGGATTTCCCGCGGCTCTTTATTGCCGATATTTTCAACAAATACGATTCACTGGTCCTTACCGAGCAGATTATCGATGCTCTCTCCAAATATCATTTCAAGGTAATCCTCCATCTCATTGACTTTCTTGAGTATGACCATTCGGACCGTGATTCCTGGTGCGCTCTGGGCAGGGGACTGATGCCCTATAAAGCAATCTTCGACTATGCCCGTGATCAAGGCATTGTGTATGATCATTGCGTGCTTGAGTATGAAGACAAGAAGTTGACACTGGAGAGCTTAGAGACTGTTAAGGATATTTAGTCATTTAATACAGTTATAACTCATTTAGTCCAGTCTTCAACGGTTAACCGGGGAAATCGTTTATATTCTCATGTATTGTTTGTTACTACTTTCAAACCTCTTTGCCTCGCCCGGGCAGCGATCAGCATGTCATTGCCGCCGAAAATTTTTCCTTTTAATTCAAGTTCAACCCGAATATCGCCATACTCCTTGGGTAGACGTATTGCCTGGCTGCTATCGCTCATAAATAACAAATGAAGAGTGGATTGGGTAAAATGGCCGAATATGAAAAAGAAATTTTATAAACATGTGTATAAGAAAGGCGAAAACTTTAATAATAGCAAGCTTACTGATTCTGATGTTCGTGAAATTAGGAAAAAATTGAAACAAGGCGAGAAAGTTACTGCACTGGCATCAATCCATATCAATACTCAACACATCCACCGCATTCTTTACCGCCTGATTTGATAAATGTGCATATACATCTGTTTCCTTTACAGACATATGACGTAAAATTTCCTTTACCACATAGATTGAAACACCTTTAATCACCATATGGGATGCACGGGTATGTCTGAAAGTGTGCGGACTTGCATCGAAAATCAAGGGTGAAGCAACGGGTAATAGTGCGAAGTCTCAGATCGGCTGGAAACCGCTATTTTAAAGGGCTTGCGGGCAATAAACAAGCCCTTCTGCATCGAATCGCAAAAGGGCTGAATTTTCATGGCGGAGGACGAGGGACTCGAACCCCCAAGGCCGTAAGGCCGGCGGTTTTCAAGACCGCTGGATTACCAATTATCCTAGTCCTCCATAATTGGTATATATACAATAAAAATACTGATTTTGCCGGTATAAAATAACTATAATGAAAAAACTATGCAACAAGAAAAGCTCGGTTAGGGTTATGGTAACGATGCCCGTTCCGTATACAGGTCAGGGTTACGGCCTAAAAAAATCGTCTTCCTCCTCGTCGTCCCTCGTCCTCATTTTTTCCCTTTTAAATTCGCCATTCCTTGTTCGACATTCGACATTCTCTTATCTTTACGTCCTCGCCATGGACACAACCCGCACTTCTTCCACTCCCGCATCAAGCAGGACTCTGGTACACAGGTCTGTGGTGGCGCCGGTGGTAACCACATCATCGACCAGTGCCAGTTTTTTTCCCCTGATACTATTCCCGGTTCTGGGATTCACGGCAAAGGCATTTGCCAGGTTCTTCTGCCGCTGCTCCTTGTTCAGTTTTGTCTGTGTTTTTGTGTGACGTGTCCTGAGCAGTATATCGTCACGGTACGGAACTTTCCTGCGTGAACCTTCAATTATTCCCTTCGCAAGATACTCTGCCTGATTGTATCCCCGTTTCATTTTTCGAAAAAAGTGCAGTGGTACAGAAATAATAATGTCAATACCATCAAAAAAGGTATCGGGTATCAGTCGGGCATACTCTTTCCCAACGTCATAGGCGAGCCTGCTTTTGCCTTTGTACTTAATATGGTGGGCAATGTGCTGTACTGTCTCATCAAAGTCAAAGATTGAAAATGCCCGCTCAAAATAGTGGTCCCAGGCAATATGACAGGCGCACTCCCTGATTTTTCTGTTTTGGGAGCAGCGGGGACAGGGATCCCGATTGGCAATATTCTGCTCCAGTTTTTCAACACACTCCGTGCAGAACCAGTCATTGTTCTCCGCCAGGGGATACCTGCAGAGCACACACAGGGGCGGATAGAGGAAGTCCCGCAGATTGACGGCGCCTTTCCGCAGAAAGGTGGTAATACGCTTTGAAAAGCGATTCAAATGAGCCATAGCACCAGGTAACAGAAATTAAAATGCAAAGTGTAAAGCACAAAAGGCAAATTGCTTTTATCTTTTACCACCATTTAACCTCAAATATCATCTTTTTCTTTATCCATATCCCAATTCCCAATGTCAAATCTCAGAGAATATACGCTATTTCGGAAAATAATAGCAAGGATAGCAGGTGTTATCTGTAGGATACGAAGCGGTTTCGGCTAATTCCCCGCAGCCGGTTACTGGCAAGTTGCTGCAACTGATAGGTATCGTTATATTGTTTGTTGGAATGGGTCGCTGCATATCTGAAATGCCGCCTCGCATTTGTCAAGTCGCCGAACTGCTCGCAGTTCAGGCCAAGGGCATACCTGACCGCAGCATCGCGCCGGCCGTTGTAAAAACGACACAGGTCGAGAAACCGGTGGTAGGATAGGCGGTATTTCCCCATAGCATAATATTCGGCCGCAAGGTTAAAGAGTGTAGGCGCAACCTGTTTGTCCTTATAACTGATACTCCGCAGGAGATTTAAATTATAAAACGCAGCACTGTCATACATGGCATAGGCATAGAAAGCACTAGCCTTGTACCGGTAATATGCCACCTTATCACGATCCTTCCTGTAATAGAGCTCAAAGAGAGGAAAGTTGCAGTGAAACAGCTCACCGATAAAAAATTTCCGTTCAATCCCGGAATCGTCTTCAGAAAAATATTGTTTAAAGATGTCCTCTGTGATCGAAAGAGTATCGGCATATTCAGGCAGGCCGGTAATTCGATCTCTGAGCTCCAGTGCGAGGGTGGAATCATAAGTAAGTGCAAAAATGGCCGCCTGCTCAAGGTAGAGACTCTTATCTGATATTGAGTAGCAATGTAGCGATAGTGAGCAGGCTTTTGCAAAATTCCCTTTTGATGATGCCAGTTTTATTGCATGATCATAAATTTTCGGATTTTTCTCATCGCTTTCAAGAGCGAGCATAACAAAATGACAGGCACTGTCCAGTATTCCTGTATAGTAATAGTATTTAGCGAGCTCGGCAATTATATCACCACTGGTGGGAAACCAGCCGTACATCTCGTTGAGCAGAGTAATCATGTCTCTGTTTTCAAAAAAGGCGTTCTGTTTTCGGGAATAGTCCACTACCATCGAAACAAGCTCGTCATTTTTACCGAACCGCTGGATATATCGTTTAATTTCATAGGCAAGGACATCAGGCTGGTTTGCCTCAACCGCCATATTGCACAACCCCATATAAATATCTTCCCGATCCTGCTCATAAAAGCGTGCTTTGCGCATTGCGGCAAATGCCTTATCAACCATGTCGTTTCTATATACCACCTTTACCTGTGCAGAGCTGTGCGAGAGCGGTGTAATGAAATTTTCCGGGTATTTACGGGGTATACCGCCTGTGGGATGCTCAAATTCAAATACTTCGCGTGACGGATAGCTGCGGGCCTCTTCAAAGTACCGATACCCTTTTAAAATGTATAATATTGCCGTGTCGGGGTGCTGCCGAAGGTAACTGCTGATGTAAAAATCGAATCGTTCATAATCTTTGCGTTCGAGCAGGTATCTAAGAGCATTAACACTGAACGGCCGCCTGGTACCGGAATTTTTTGCATAGACCGCAGTAACAGTAACGAGAATAATCAACAGTAACCTATTCATAATGCCGGCAATTCTGTATAATGTAAACAAACGTTCAACATGATGCGGGTTTTGAGGTGTCTGTCAGATGAACTTTGAACAGAAGTTCTTTTTAATTGTACTACGAAAAGGGCGGTTTTTTCAATTAAAAATTCTTTTCCCGGGAAATAAAACGTATAAACGCTTGTCAATAAAAAGATTGGGGAATAGCAATCCGATAAAAAACTGGAGTGTGCCTTCTAAGAATCCGGCGTGTTATGCGTTTCAGCAGCAGGTTCAGGCTGTTCGGTAACGGTTTCTTCCGGCTCTTCAGATTTAAAAATAAGGTTTTTTGCGATTAATCCCATAAAAATAATGAAAATAACAATACATACAATCTGATTATGACTCAATGTAGCAATTTTTTCATCCTCACCATAGTAACGGGTAAAATCTACCAGAAAGCGGAGAATGGAGTACAGCACAACGGTTAAATAAAACTGAAATCCGGTAAAAATCTTTTTTCTTCCCACAGTCAGCACTATTATAGCTATCACTAAACCGCCTGCCGATAAAAGGAGCTGCGAGGGAATCAGCTTTGAGGCATGAATATGAACCATGTAGTTTCCTGCCGGGGATGAGGTAGGGAAATGTACACCATAGAAGGCTTCAGTGGGCTGTCCATAGCAGCATCCATTGAGAAAACAGCCTATTCTGGTCAGAAAAATACCGAACGCGAATGACGGTGCGCAAACATCAGCATAGGGGAGAAAAGGCAGTTTTTTAAGCTTGAAGAAAAGGACGCCGGCCAGAATGGCGCCGATCATACCTCCATACATGACAAGGCCCCCGATGCCGAGGGTGTCTCCATGAAACGGATTGAATATGTTGATTAAATTTCCTTTAAATTCATCAAAATGGAGAAATACATAGTATAATCGCGAACCGACTATAGCTGAGATAATGATCCAGAATCCGATATCTGAAACCACTGCGGGATTGAGTCCGTTTTTTTTAGCGCGCCGGCCGGAAAACCAGATACCCAGCAAAAAAGACAGGGCGAGCATCAGTCCATATGAATGAATTACCAATTTCCCGAATTGAAATACCACAGGATGCATGAACAGTTCCTTTGTGAATAAACAGATTGCGCTGATACGCATTAACGTTAAGGATGCAAAGCATTATAATATATACTTTTTATACATGATTTAAAAGCATAAGTCGCCAAATATGCCACTTTTACGATATAGGAGCAGGACACAGCGAATATTCTCACGGATATTCCGCAGGAGTTTAGAACAGAGAGACATAGTTTTATTTGTCAACAACCATCACCAACTGCTTTTCCTCTAAAATTCCAAATCCACTATATTCAGAAATCCTGATTACTCACCTTTGCATTAAGGATAAGGCCGAAAAGTATGGCTATGGTGAGAGTAAAAGAGCCGCCATAACTGAGAAAGGGCAGGGGCAGGCCTGTAACCGGCATTATCCCGATTGCCATGGCAATATTGACAAATACATGAAAGCCGACAATCGTGGCGGCACCCACAATAATCAGATTGGTGAACCGGTTTCGTATGGTATGGGTGGTGGTCAGTGCCCGAATTATAACAAACAGGAACAGCAAAAGAATTATGGTGGATCCGACGAGCCCGAACTGTTCCCCGAGCACGGAGAAGATGAAATCCGTATGCTGCTCCGGCAGGTATGAGAGTCTCGTCTGGGTACCCTGCAGATACCCTTTGCCGAAAATGTGACCGGAGCCTATAGCCACCTTTGACTGGATTACCTGGTAGCCCGCGCCATAGGGGTCTGCCTGGGGACTGATAAAGCTGATTATGCGCGCCTTCTGATAATCCTTAAGAAATGAATTCCACAGTACCGTGGTACTGGTGGCGGCAAGAAGGTTTGCAATAACTACCACTACCAGAATAAGCACGGGAGGGCGAAACAAATAGAGCATCCCGCAGAGAATGACAAAGAAAATACCCCATGGGACCGCGCTGCCGATACCGATCTGCCGGGTCGTGCCGTATGCCAGAATGAGCGGTATTGCGGAAAGTATTGTGGAGATTCCCGGTGATATGACAAAAAATATTTCCAGCAGACTCATACCTGCCCAGTAAAACATGGGAAAAGCCATGACACAGAATACGAGTGCAGTTCCGAGATCGGGTTGCTGCAATACGAGCAGAAAGGGCATCAGTATCAGTATACCGGGCATGATAAATGAGCCGGGGTGCGACAGGGATATGTTTTTTTTAGAGAGATAGCTTGCAAGGGCGAAAAGCAGTCCGATTTTCGCAAACTCTGACGGCTGGAGTCGGATGCTGCCGACAGCAACCCATCGTCCCGCCCCTTTGGCTGCCGATCCGGTAAAGAGAACAAGGACAAGCAGGAAAAGTGAAATCCCGTAGACGACATAGGATATTGAGTAGTAAAATCGTGACGGGATAGATACGGTTGCCAGTATAATCACCACGCCCATGACAACCCATACAATCTGACTTTTAAATATCCCGGCCAGGGCGCCGGTGGTATGCACATAGGTTGCACTGTACACCAGGAATATACCGGCTACCCAGAGCAGGATTATTGCAAAGAAGAGTGAAAAATCAAACTGTCTTTTTTCACCGATATGGTACATGGCTATTTCCTCTTTTTGGAACTCTTTTGTTTATACTGATCCACGAGTCGTTTTCCCTCTTCAGTTTCGGCGAAGAAGTAGCGCAGGACGCTCCCGACAATTGGTCCGGCTACCGTACCGCCGTGCCCGGCATTCTCGACAACGGCGGCGGCCGATATGACCGGATTGTCAAGTGGCGCGCATGCGACAAAAAGACCGTGTGTCTTCTCCCCGTGCGGATTTTCCGCGCTGCCGCTTTTACCGCCGACAGGTATATCCGGGACACGTGCCCGCCTGCCGGTACCACCGGGCGCGGAAATAACATCCTCCATTGCAAGATGCAGAATCTTTTTCATATCCGGATCGAGATTCAGAGAATATCGTACATGCGGCTCTTTCTGGTGGATTACAATACCGTCATAACTGCGCTCTTCCTTAAGGAGAAACGGGGTATATATAACGTCACCGTTACCCAGCCCGCCGCACATAAGCGCAAGCTGCAGCGGGGTGACCAGTTGTGTCTGCCCGATTGCAAGGTCCAGAACAAGCCCCCGGGTCCATTTCCAACCGCGTTTTTTAAACCGCTCATTATATGCCTCTTCGCCCGAGAGCCAGCCTTTTTTTTCACTGGGCAGATCAATGCCGGTATAATTACCTAGACCCACATTTTCAGCATAATAATTGATAATCCTGTCACCGACACGCAAACCGAGTTGATAAAAATAGATATTACAGGATACTTTCAGCGCCTCACGGAGTTTCAGCCGCCCATGCCCCTTGGAATACCAGCAGTGGGCAATACGGTTGCCGAATTTAAATGAACCGGTACATGCCCGCTTCATATAGGCATTGGGGTTTATTTTGCCGCATCCCATACCGGCCAGGGCACTGACCAGCTTGAACGTCGATCCCGGCGGATAGGTACCGTTGGTCGCCCGGTTGTTCAGCGGCAGATTGGGGTCCATGGCTGCCTGTGCCCATGACTTTGAGCGCAGGGTCGCGGCCAGTGAGAATATATTGGGATCCACTGACGGGTTACTGTACATGGCAAGCACTTCACCATTCTGTGGGTTTATCGCCACAACCGCGCCTTTGCAGGTATCCGGAAAAGCTTCATACGCAACGTTCTGCAGGCGGGAGTCAATAGAGAGATATATGCTGTTACCCGGTATCGGATTCTTCCGCGGCATGTGTTCGATAGGCCCCAGACTTCTCCCGTAGGCATTAACCTCAATATACTCGAGACCGTCTTTACCGCGAAGAATAGATTCATACTGCTTTTCAATACCGGCCTGACCAATGTTGTCACCGTAACGATAACCCAGCCCCTTAAGCGAGTCAAATATCGCCTCTGGAATTTCACTCATGTACCCCAGGACATGAAACGAGATCGGCCCGAGAGGATATTCCCGCCTGGGTTCGGTCTGAACAAGAATACCAGGCAGCTCCATGGAATGTTCTTCAATGATACTCACAATGTCCATTGAAATATCCTCTTTCAGACGCGTGACATCAAACCGCCGGTACATTGCTTTCTTAATACGCTTTTCCAGCACCGTGCTGTCAAAGATAGGAAGTCCCTCTTTGTCCCGAATCTTTAATAAGTTAGCGACAATATCAACATTTTTTTTCATCTTGTACGGCAGGATACCGAGAGAGTAAGAGGGGCGGTTTCTCGCCAGCACCTCGCCGTTACGATCATAAATAATACCGCGCGGCGCTTTAAGGGTCTTCAGCTGCATCTGATTTTCTTTGGATAACCTGATATTCATCTCGGCCTGAATTACCTGCAGGTAAAAAATGCGGATAAGGAGAATAAAGAAAAAGAAGGTGACAATGCCGCTCAGCCGGAGACTTTTCCGCGTTCGTTCCTGAGGTTCATCCTGTAAATGGGCACTTTTCGGCATCGTCCCTGCCTCACCGTCTCAAATTCGGTAGAATAGTATTGTTCCAGAGGTGGATAAGAAATATGACAACGATTGAATATATAGTTCTGGGAAGCGTATATAAGAGCAGTTCGGGAAAAATCCGCATAATGGAGGAGCCATGTTTTATCAGTTCCGTTCCTGCAAAGACTGCATCATGGATTAAAAAGGTCAGGGTAAGGATAACCACTTTCAGGACAGGGTCTGTCCGCATCACCTTTTCATTGAACAGGCCTATGAAGAATCCGATGATTGTTTTTGCCAGTGCCTGTTGCCCCAAAAGGGTGGGGGAATAGAGATCGAGACCGAGACCTAGAAAGAAACCGATATATACCCCCGGTAGTACCCCATGGCGCAGGCACATGAAAAAGAGCACAATAACGGGCAAATCCGGTTGCACACCAAAGATCGCAATAACAGGAATAACGGTGGACTGTAGAATCACACCGACAATGAAAGCGGCTGCCCATTTAATTGACGTTTCAATCATTGATTAAACTCTATTGAATCAAGTTCGGTACGGAATGATGACCATCGGGGATCAAGCTGCATGACAAACACTTCCTCGATATGGGCAAAATCCGCACAGGGTTTTATTATAACGTCTTTGAACAGGGGGTCATCTTTATCACTTATTCTGTTGACGATACCGACCAGAATCCCTTTGGGATAGATCCCGCCCAGTCCGGAAGTGACCACCGTATCACCGACCGTTACGTCAGTATGTTTGCGGTATTCAATGAAAAAGGTTTTACTGTCCACAGTTTCAAGAATACCCACCTCATTATTCTTTTTAATCATGACACTGATACGCTCTGCCGGGTCCCGGATTAACTGTACCAGACTGATACCGGGCAGCACCTGTATGACCTTGCCGATTACCCCGTCTTTGTTAACAACCGGCATATAGAGTGAGACACCCTGTTTTTTCCCTGCGCTGATAACGATAGACCGGTATTTGTACGAGGGCTCACGCACAATGGTACGGGCGGGAATAAGGGTATAGGTAAATCGCTTATCAAAACCGAGCAATGACCGCAGGCGCTTATTTTCGGCTGCAGCTTCTTCAAGCATCGAGCAGCGGATACGGAGCGTCGTAACTTCTTCCTTTAATCGTTTGTTTTCCGCAAAGATATTCTTAATTCGCGTTGTTTGATGGAGGGTAAATTGAAAGGGATAAAACACGGTCAGCGTCAACATGCGGGCGATCTGCTGCTGTCGCACCGTATCGGCAGTGAGCATCCAGAGGCTGAGGAGCACAGTAAGAAGGAGCGATGAAACATTCCGGTGCCGGATTATAAACTGGATGATCCAATACATAGGCGCAATCGTATCGTAAAAGAACGAAAAACAGGCCTATCTTCCCCGCCTGGAGCTGCTCATCAGGACAGGCCTGTATGTGTCAAGGTTTTCAATTATCTTCAGGGCACCGCGGGCAACACAGGTCAGCGGTTCATCAATCACATTTACCGGAAGGTTGGTTTCCTGGCGCAGCCGTTCGTCAAGACCACGCAGCTGGGATCCGCCGCCGGTCATGATAATTCCTTTGTCAAGTATGTCCGCCGAGAGCTCCGGCGGGGTCTGCTCAAGCGCCTGCTTGATAGCCTCCACAATGGTGGAAACCGGCTCGTTCAGGGCGTCGCGGATCTCGGTGGACGTTATCCGCAGGGTCTTGGGAATACCGGCAACCAGGTCCCGTCCCTTTACCTCCATCTCCAGCTCATCCTCGAGCGGGAATGCCGAGCCAATCTGAATCTTTATCTGCTCGGCCGTACTTTCACCAACCAGGAGATTATAGGTTTTTTTCAGATAAGACACAATGGCATCATCCATCTCGTCGCCGGCAATGCGGACCGACATGTCACAGACCATGCCGAACAGGGCGAGTACGGCAATTTCTGCAGTGCCGCCGCCGATATCGATAACCATATTTCCTGACGGTTCATTTACGGGAATACCCATCCCGATAGCGGATGCCATAGGCTCTGCCACCATGTAAACTTCACGTACCCCGGCGCTCTCTGCGGAATCGATTACGGCACGCTTCTCAACCTCGGTGATGCCGGAGGGGACACCGATGACCGCT
The DNA here is from genome assembly GCA_964543525.1 of uncultured Fibrobacterota bacterium. Taxonomy (GTDB): domain Bacteria; phylum Fibrobacterota; class Chitinivibrionia; order Chitinivibrionales; family JANQEN01; genus CBDVBE01. Next base: position 12,734 of record CAZIYW010000035.1, read on the forward strand.
CGCGGACGGAAAAACGACGGGTATTTCTGTACCTTTTTTATAAAGTATTTCAGCATCTGCTCAACCAGATCAAAGTCGGCAATCACCCCGTCCTTCATCGGCCGAATCGCTTCAATCTCCCCGGGGGTGCGGCCGAGCATACGTTTTGCCTCGGCGCCGATAGCCAGGACTTTCTTGGTGTTTTTGTCAAGGGCAACCACTGACGGCTCCTCAATAAGGAGTCCCCGCCCCTTTACATACACAAGCGTGTTTGCAGTTCCTAAATCGATCCCTAAATCATTCGATAGAAATGGAAACAATCCCATGAGCATCTCTCATGTTAAATGTGATACGGTTACTATCCTGATACTGTGGTAACTAATTAATTATTAAAGAAATATACTTTAATAAATGAAATAACAAAAAACTTTTTATATCAGGTGGAAACCTTTAATAAATGATATTATAGAAACTATTGAATGTCGATAAAAATCAATCGGTTATTTAATACATCACGATAAACGGCAGACGGGCCCGGCAACGGTTATTTCTCTGCCGGTTCAGTCGCAGAAGTGTCTTCACGTTCTACCGCCGGTTCTTTTTCGGTTTGTCGGGGAGGTACGACTGTTATTTTTTCGGATGATATCGTTTCCATATCCTGTGCCGGTTTTGTTTCGAAGTCATCCGCCGTCGCGCCACCTTCACTATCCACCTCGTCCGCTTGAACCGTATCGGAAGAAGCGGAGACGTCGGCGCTCGCCGTGGTGTCGGGCACGATGGCCTCGGGCTGCGGGGCATCCTCTTCAGTACGCAGGCTATCGGTATCTTCAGGGATACCGGGTTCTCCCGCTGTCGTATCCTGCGCAGTGGTACCGGTGTCGCTGGTGTCAATTGAACCGGCGACGTCCGTCGACATTTCTTCCGTTGAAGAGATGGCTGGTTTGTCAATCACCGGTTTTGTCTCCGGCTCCTTCTTTTTTGTTTTAAGGAAAAAGGTAATGCCGGTAAGCCATTTGATTTCTGCATCGTCAACCAGCCGGGGAATAACGAAGGACGCATCAACTTGCAGCGGGTCAAGGTTGAATCCGATACCGAAATTAAGTATCTCCGTGGGGAAGTTTATACGTTTTCCGATACGCAAAGCCAGCGGCGGTACCGGCCGCAGCTCGAAACCGAGTGGAAAAGAGAAACGTTCCTGTATATGCCGGGTAAAGGGATCGTCACGATCCCGCACGTTGCGGTAGACAATATCAAAGGCGACAGTGTAGGGCATGTCTTTAACGGAATGTGTCCAGGCCATCCCGAGGCGGCTGTTCATCGGCAGCCGCTCTCCGTCCCCCCATACACTTCCCGAATCGGCTCCGAGCATGGGAGTAGAGAAACCGACATTCAACACCGAAAAACCGATATACAACCGATCCGGTATCGGATTCATCACCGCACCTGCACTGAATGAAATCGCATAGGCATATTCGTTGTAAATGCGATCCTGCATGCCGTTGACACCCAGCGCAATACCGAGATTATCCAGAGCGCGGTAGCCTGCAGTAAGGGAAATATTGGTGAACTGCGCGGAAAACGGCGTGTCATAGTAAGGGAGCCAGCCCCAGATATTCGTTTCGTAAATATTGTCAATCGACTCGTTGTGGAGACTCAGACCGAAAAAAAGATTTTTTATCTGTAAAGCGGTTTCCAGCTGGGTGTGCTTCAGGTCTGCGCGGGGATGGGTGCCGTACTCGGCCGCAAGATATGTCCGGTGCACCAGGAAGGGCAGCGCCGGATTGTATGAAGCAAACCCCTTACCGGCAAGCGCGGTACCGGAAAAACCCATCGCGATAAACCGCGGATTCACCGGCTCCTCAAGCAGATGAAAACCGGTATTGGCGGCATCCCCGGTAATTCCCGCGGCAAAAACACTGCAGAAAAAACATGTTATACCGACAGGTAACAGAGCGAGTCTTGTATGTACTGATGGATATTGCATAGATAATCCAGACGATTTACGTAATCAAAATTTCAGAACAAAGTCAAGCTGCTGATCCAATCCGGCCCAGACTTTATCATTGGATACTGCATAGTTAAGCTTTATATCTTTTCCTTTCAGCGCTTTCGAGAGATCCACCAGAAACCCGAGACTTACCGCCAGAGAAAAATGGTCTTTAAATCTGTCACTATGGGCGAACAGATCCCGGTTAAGAATGATGTCGCGGATACCGGCCCGGATAAAAAGGAGCTCCCAGCGCTGCCACTCGAATCCGTTGTTTATCACCAGGTGTTTATGGGCAATGGGTTTAAAATTACCGTTGAAAAGGTAGCCCGCCAGATCACATGTCCAGATAAATGGTTTCTCAAGGAGACTACCGGTATATTCCTGGCCAAGCGTCAGGGTTGCCGGCAGTGTATCGTTCATGATAGCGCTCAATCCGCCGTACTGATCCTTAAATTCCCAGTCAAAACTTGCCAGAATGTTTTTCAGTACAAGACCGTAGGCAAGTTTTTTGTTCAACTCGTATCGTCCGGCGATATCGATACCGCCTATTTCAGTAATGGATGAATATTTAATATTCCCTTCGTCGGTAAAGTCGGTAGGCAAACTCTGGTGCAGGATAGAGATGTTGGCCCCAATCTGGATGTTCCGTTTGATAAGGTAGCTTAAGCCGATTTTAAACGAATAGGTTGAATAGGAGCAGTCATTGAGTGGGTACTCCTGTTCGTCAACAAGTTCGTCTATTTTCAGAATGCCGCGGTACAGTACCGATAACCCCATGCCGACGCGTGGAGGAATGGGAAATTCAAACGAGAGATAGCCCTCTGACCGTCCCAGCGGCCGATACCCCAGTCCCAGTGTAAGCACTTTCCTTCGCAGGGTTGCCAGTGCTGCGGGATTCCACCAGGAGCAGAGATAGTCCGGTGATGCTGTGTTGGCACCGCCGAGCGCAAAAGCGGTGGCGCCGACCGGTTCGCGGAGATGGGCACCTCCGTACCGGCCGAGCCCCTGCGCAGCCGTCAGAGTACACAGTATCAACCCTGCACAGGCCGTCAGACTAATTTTTTGCCACAATAACTTTGCCAAAAGAGCGCCGTCCATTTTCTGTTTTAATTCGGTAAAAGTAAACACCCGGCGGTACCGGTCTGCCGTTGCCGTTATCAACGGTGCCGTTCCAGCGGTCATACTTCGGTACCGTACTCCGTCCGCTGGTTCTGTCCTTTCCCGCTTCCCGCGATGCCTTATCGACTATCCGGACCACATGGTCCATGTTGTAATCAAATATATCAATGGTGACCTCATCAGGTTTTTTCAGATTATAGGCAAAGACGGTTTCAGGATGATAGTTATTTATTATGCCCGGAATAGCATACGTCTTCTCGAGATCCGCTGCCAGAGGGACATTCCGGTACTCGTAGGAGAAGGGAGTGTTCTGTTCCTCCGCAGCATGTTCGTTGTTTGAAAAAAGGAGTCCCTTGTCCGTGGCAACCTGGAAAAGGGTGTCGCTGCCGTCAACGGCATAGGCAACGTCCGCCAGGGTAATGTTGTCAATGCCAAACTCAGCCTGGACAGCGATAATCCTGTCGGAAAAGGTTACCTTTTCTCCGCCTGTCTGTACCCGTTCGGCATAGGGGATATCCATCGCCAGACCGGTATCGGGCAGGGTGTCTCTGTACAGCAGAATCTCATTTTCCTTCCCGTCAATAATATAGACGTACTCTTTTTCCCCCAGAGTCATTGCCTGAAACGAGATGCGATCCTGGGGAGTGGTGCCCGTCAGATTGATAAACCGGTGCCACCGGGCAGTGTGCGTATTGTACGTGTAGAAACAGGTATCAGTCTTCTGACTTGATTTTTCTTTGAAAAAAACGGTATACAGGATGGTAGTAGTGTCATTCAGTGCGCGAACGGCGAGGTCATAGTACTCGTCAACACCCAACAGAGAGTCATTGATCGGTGTCCAGGTAGTGTCGATCGGGTTGAATGACCAGAGCGCCTGTTCACAGGCAAGCCAGATACGATTATTGCCGGCGGCTACTGCCATAGCCCGTGCCGTCGAATCGGGAAACACAGAGAATTCGGTCGGCAGGTACGTATCAAAGGTATAGGAGACTTTGTTTCTTCCCGGATAAAACAGTGCAATGGCATTCTGCGGTGGTGTCAGTGAAATCAGTCCTCCGTCAAGACAGGCTGCCCAGTAGGATCCGCCATACCATACCGCATCATAACTCCAGAAAAACAGAGGTGTTTCCGAACCGAGGGAATCGAGAAATACATTCACCTTGTACGCCAGCGGAATGGTTTGTGACGTAGAAGGATACGTGAATAAAAACAGATCGTTGCTATAGTCTGTTTTCGGCTGCAGACACACCAGAGCAGTGCCGATTCCACAGGCAAGTGCAATCGCCTGCGGTCCCAGAAAACCCTTCCACTCGATTTTACCCCGGGTTATATCGTTGGTGTAGTTAAATCCTTTTGACGTTACCATGGCCAGGGCCCGGCCGTACCCGTCCAGCTCCAGGATATCGTTGCTGGTGAATTCACTGGTATAGGTGTACTGCGCTTCGCAGACTCCAAGCAGCCCCGCGAAAAGCAAAACCGGAAGGAAGCCATGGTGTCTAGTCCCGTGTGTCAATTACTTCCACTCCTTTCGGCGGGGTAAACGAAAAGGTGTTTTCCGGAAACCGGACACCGGTCTTTGTTCTTGAAAAAGTATAGGTGTTTATATTTCCTTTGCTGTCTACAGCGACAATTTTAGTAATTTCTGTCTTCTTTTTGTCAACATGCAGCGTAATGGCTGAGTACTCTTTCTGCTTGTCCCCTGCAGGATTTCTCCACTGGAATATTGTCTCTTTGGCATCGCCGCCTTTAACCGTAAAATCGTATGAGAGATAGGTTTTCATCATCTGCGACGGGTGCATCGCCAGAGCAATATCAAGAAGATTCTTGATAATAACCTGCTCCGTCTTTTCGTTATATTGCCAGTAGGTATGACCGTCACAGACCCACGTCCAGCTGCCCAGCTTCAGTCTGAATTTATCACCCGGCATGATTTGCAACAGACCGTCCTTCCGCTCCTTCTTCTCGCGTACTTTCCAGAATATATCGAGGGTGAATGTCAGCTCCAGCGACGATTTCTCGCCATATTTCTTTTTCAGAGCGGCAATAAGGGCATTTTCCTGAGCCGGCACCGCGGCAGCCCATATAAAGCTTGCTATAATGAAATACCACAATACTTTTTTCACACTATTCTCCTGATGATTTATGACAGGTTAACAGGTTATGTCCCGAGCATATCTTCAAGCACGTCTGCAGTAACCAGCACCTCCCTGGCCTTGCTTCCCTCGGGCGGCCCCACAATGCCCGCTTCATGCAGCTCATCCATCAACCGTCCGGCACGGGCAAAACCCAGCTTGAGACGGCGCTGCAGCAGCGATGTTGATCCCAGGCCGGTACTGACAATCAGCCGGGCCGCTTCTTCAAATTTCTCGTCACGCTCATTCCCTGCCGTGGACGGTACACCGGGAACCACCTCATTTGATTTAGCTGTTGCGGACTCAAAGCTTTCTATTTTGTACGTATCATACTCCTGTTTCCGGATTTCAGAGACAATGGTTTCCACATCCTTCTCCGAGATAAACGAGCCGTGATAGCGTTCGATATCCGGGGCGCCGCTTCGCAGAAAGAGCATATCACCCCGTCCCAGAAGCTTTTCCGCACCTATATGACCGAGGATTGTCCGTGAATCAACCGCCTGTATAGTACGAAACGCTATTCGTGATGTCAAGTTGGCCTTGATAGGGCCGGTAATTATATCGACCGACGGTCGCTGCGTTGCAACGATAAGATGAATGCCCACTGCACGTGCAAGCTGAGCGATACGTTGTATCAGCCCTTCAACATCCTTCGACGCCGTAAGCATTAAATCCGCCAGCTCGTCAACAATAATAACGATAAAGGGCAGCTTTTTATTGTCCCCCTCAGAAATTATCCTCTCTTTAATACTTTTATCTTCTATCTTCTGATTGAAGGATTCGATATTTCGTGCATGCACCTTGGCGAGCAGACGGTACCGCCTGGTCATCTCCATAACCCCCCACTGCAGGGCTTTTACCGCCTCTTTCGATTCTGTGACTACCGGCGCCATGAGATGGGGAAGGTTTTCATAGTAGGACATCTCGACTTTTTTGGGATCAATGAGAATCAATCGCAGCTCCTCCGGCGTTTTGGTCATAAGCAGGGTACAGAGGAATGAATTGATGGCAACACTCTTTCCCGAACCGGTCTGGCCGGCAATAAGCAGGTGAGGCATTTTTGCAACATCGGCGATATACGGCGCCCCGTTTATACTGCGACCGATAATAATGGGTAACTTTATTTTTACCTTCCGTAAAATATCCGACGTAAGAATGCTTTTAAAATAGACCAACTGCATTTCATTGTTCGGCAACTGTATGCCCACCGCAGCTTTCCCCGGAATCGGCGCCTCGATGCGAATCTTTTTTCCACCGACCGCCATAGAAAGATCATCCTGAAGATTGAGTACCTTACTGATTTTTACCCCCGGCGCAAGCTCAATCTCGTAGCGGGTTACTACCGGACCCGGACTGATATTCACCACTTTGCCCTCTATACCGAAGTTAAGCAGTGTTCTTTCAAGGGTGCGGGAATGTTCCTCAAACATCAGGCGATCAACAATGTTCGCGGCCGGCGGCGGATCCGGGAGAATATCAGGTTTCGGCACCACGTAGGGCTTCGACGGTTTTTTCGGCTTTTTTGCCTCTTCGTCCATGCCCGGAACTTTACAGAATTCTTCATCATCGTCACTGTCTATCAGTGACGGATCAATTTCGGCACCTTCTTCGATGTCGGGCTCGTCATCTTCACCTGTTTCAGGCTCCTCTTCCACATTATCATCCTCCGGTACCAAATCCGGGGAGGAGATAGTCACCGGTGCATTTTTCCGTGCACGAAACGCGGCAAGATCCTCCTCGAGTGTCTGAGCGGCTTCATTCTTTTCATCCTCGGCTGCGGGTACCGGTGCTGCTTCGCTTTTTGGCGTTTCCGTCTTTTTGGAAACGGGAGTGCTATTCTTCGGTATTGATGTTTCTTGTGGAGCAACTGCCGCATCAGTAACCTTTTTCCGGACAGCTCCGGCAAACGAGGCACGGATTTTCTGAGAAAGTGCCTGCCAGGCGGCAGTGATACTGCGGACGGAAACGGTTACCGCATCGCGGATATTTATCTCGAACATGACCGCACCTGTTAGCAGTATCGCGATAGAAAAGAGAAAATAGGGGCCAAACCGCTGTGAGCCGAAAGCATAGTGCAGCAAAAAGGTAATCAGATTGCCGACAATATTGCCCGAAGGCGGAAAGAAGTTCTCCCGGGTTATTACCGGCAGATTGTGAATCGCCAGAAAGACCGACAGCTCAAGGGTAAACAGACCGATGAAAAGCAGTCGCCGGGAAGGCACATCCAAACCCCTGAATACGAGTATTGCGATATAGAGTATTTCAATCGGAATAAAAAAGGAAGGGATAATGCCGAACAGTGAAACCAGACCGGCCGCGAGCCGGGTACCCAGCCACGGGCCGAGAATGTTGGTGTGTGGGTTGACAAAATATGAAATCAGGGAAATGACGATAAGCATACCTGCGGTAAAGAAGATGACGCCCCAGAGCTCCTGCCCGTGCCTGCCGTCTCTCTTTTCGGTGGTATCGGCTTTTTTTGCTCTACCCATCGGTCGATTGCTCCAGTATCCTTTTTTCGAGTCTGTAGAGTGAAAATCGAATTTGTTTTGCTCTATCGGAAAGTAACGGTTTGTCACTTACCTTGCTGTACTCCTCAAGAACCCGCGCCGCTTCCTGGGAGCGCTTGAAACCTGCGGTAAGAATATCGGTTACTCCTCTCCGCGAAAGCTCCTCTTCCCGGGTGGTATAGGCAAAGGGATCCGTCTCTGTATCCCGCGAGGCAAGAAGATGCTCCCGGGTAAATCCGGTATCCAGCTCTTCAATCGAGTGACGCAGCAGCTTGAGATCTACGGCAATGCTCTCGTTTGTCTGTATAAAACGGAAGTATTCCTCTATCACTCTCAGCGCCTCGCGCAGCCTGTTCAGATTTGCATCAATAATCCGGTATATCACATCGGTATCTGCTCTGGTCAATAAAAGGCCTTTCTTATTATTTTGCCATCGGGTCACACACAAAGGGCAAAAAAATTGTATATGGTACCCCGAGTCTTTGTGTCGGCAAATCACTCCTTCTTTTAAAAATATATTAACTGAGTAAATATAAGTGATGTCCCGAAAATGTAATAGTGGGAGTGAATCAACATCGCTCCCGGTAATAATAGCGAATGACCGGCAGTACAATATATTTTCTCAGGTACAACAGCGAAAGGATGGTATCCATGTTTGAAGTTTCATCTGAAGCCTCTTTTTCCGCAGCGCACCGGTTGCACAATTACAATGGTCCCTGCGAGAATACCCATGGGCATAACTGGCTGGTACGGGCATCGATCCGCTGTAAAAAACTTAATGACATCGGTATCGGTATTGATTTTAAAAAGTTGAAGTCCGCTTTACATGAGATTCTTTCGGAGCTTGATCATCGCGATCTCAATACACTTTTTGACACTATGGGTCGTAATCCGTCATCCGAAAATATAGCCCGCTATGTATATGAAGAACTGTGCGGGCTGATAAACGAGCCGAACTGCAGAGTATCCCGTATTGATGTATATGAAACGCCGGGTAACCGCGCGTCCTATTTTGAACATGATTAATATCTGCGAAATCTTCAAGAGTATTCAGGGTGAATCGACCTATGCCGGTATGGTCTGTACCTTCATCCGGGTCAGCGGGTGCAATATCTGCTGTACCTATTGTGATACCCCCTATGCACGGGAGAAAGGCAGGGATGTTACTGTCAGTCAAATACTGGATATGGTTGCCGGCTTTCAGTGCCCGCTAATTGAAATAACCGGCGGGGAGCCCCTGCTGCAGCAAAAGATCCCGGAACTCTGCCGTCTGCTTCTTGACAGCGGGTATACTGTTCTGGTTGAGACCAACGGCTCCCGGGATATCTCGCTCCTTCCGGATGGGTGTATCCGTATCATGGATATCAAAACGCCCGGAAGCGGGTGCAGCGATTCTTTTCTCACTGAGAACCTTAACCATCTCAACAGCCGTGACGAGTGCAAACTGGTTCTCTGCGGAAAGGATGACTTCGACTGGGCATGCGATTTTGTGCGGAAAAAAAGACTGCATGAAACATGCACGGTGATATTTTCTCCCGCCGCGGAAATACTCGCTCCGCGCAAGCTTGCTGAATGGATATGCAACGGGAATATTCCGGTGCGATTGGGATTGCAGTTGCACACCTATATCTGGGGAAATAATGTCAGAGGCGTCTGAAAGAATAGTGAAAGAGGAAGGTGCCCGGTACTATGACCGCCGAAACAGGTAAGAAAGCGGTTGTTCTTCTCAGCGGCGGGATTGATTCCGCCACCTGCTGCGCAATCGCACGCAGCGAGGGCTTTAGCGTATATGCGCTCAGCTTTTTTTATGGGCAGCGCCACGGCTGTGAACTTTCTGCGGCAAGGAAGATTGCCAGCCATCTCGCGGTAAAAGAGCACACCTGTGCAACAATTGATTTACGACTATTCGGCGGCAGCTCCCTGACATCCGAGGATCCGGTACCCAAGAAACGAATTGCCGACGGCAATATCCCAAAGGAGATTCCCGGCACCTACGTGCCTGCCCGCAATACCATATTCCTCTCCTATGCGCTGGCCTGGGCCGAAGTGCTTCAATGTACCGATATATTTATCGGGGTTACTGCGGTCGATTACTCGGGATACCCCGACTGCAGACCCGAATATATTCAGGCCTTTCAGAATATGGCTAATCTGGCAACGAAAGCGGGTGTCGAGGGGAATGGTTTCACAATACATACCCCTTTAATCAATATGACCAAAGGGGAGATAATCCGCAGGGGCGTTTCTCTGGGTGTTGATTACAGCCTTACTCACAGCTGCTATGACCCTTCACCTGACGGGTTGTCGTGCGGATTCTGTGACAGTTGCCTCATTCGTAAGAGAGGTTTTACCGAAGCCGGTGTGCCGGACCCGACCGTATATCGCAAAAACACTAACGGAGGAGATGCCGAATGAATTCACTGGCCCCTTCCCAGAACCCGCCGGGCGGATTGCCGGTATCCCGGGTACCGATGTTTTTTACTGTAGGATTTGATGATAATGGTTTTTCCGGATTGCGGGATCCTGATGTACCCTGGGGAATTACCTGGGCGAGCAGACTGTTCGCGTCAAGAAAGAACCCATCCGGAACGGGAAACAGCCGTACCTATGACGGGTGCCCCTGCCGTGTAACGTTTTATTATACAACAGAATACATCAGTGGCGAGCATGTAATTGATCCTCCAGACATGGTGAAGCAGTCATGGCATACCGCATATAAAACGGGGCATGAAGCCGGTAACCATTCCCATAACCATCCTGAAGGGGTGCAGTTTTCCGTTTCAGACTGGGAACGCGAGATTGAGCGGTGCAATACCTGGTTGCAGAAATCTCCTCCGGCTGAAGATACCGGCATGGATGGTTCGGATCCGTCAAAAGGCGCGGGTATAGCTCCTGCCCACATTACCGGTTTTCGTGCACCGTTTATTGCCTATAACAATGCCATGTTTACAGCCCTGCAGAATAAGGGATTTATTTACGACAGCAGTATCCAGGAGGGATGGCAGCCGGATCAGGACGGGACCAATTATTTCTGGCCATATACTTTGGATAAAGGAAGCCCCGGAAATGACCTGACCGCTGAAATGGGTATATCACCTCCACTGTCGGATCATCCCGGATTATGGGAGATACCGGTCTATACAGTAGTAGTACCGCCTGATGAATTGTGCCCTCAGTATGGCGTTTCAACCGGTTTTCGGGCAAAAATGAAGCAGATAGACCCATCTTTCAACATAGAAAATGGAAAAATTACTGGCATTGATTGGAATATTTTGGTAGAATATAAGATGACCAAGGAGGAATATCTCGCCACATTGCAGTACACTCTTGATTTGCGAATCTCAGGAAATCGATGCCCCTTCATCCTGGGCGCTCATAGTGATATGTATTCGCCGGGATATGATTTCCCACCGAATATTTCCTGGCAAAAAAGGCAGGAAGCACTGGAGGAATTTGTCTGTTATGCACTCAGTAAACCGGCGGTACGGATTGTAACGGTTCAGGAAATCCTTGACTGGATTCGCAATCCCGTACTACTATGATTTATAATACAGAGGGAGAGGGAAACGTACCATTATTTCAGTATGCGTGTTGTATTCTATATAGTCCTTTAAGTCAAGGTTTGTATGGATAGGGGACAGTGTATGCTGAAAAAATGAAACAGATTTTTTTAAACCATTTCGGGTGAAAACGAAAAAAGTATTGAAGTTACCGTGTTACATACTTTAATTTAATTATTGGAGAACCTATGAGAAAATCTATATGCGGATTACTGGTACTTGGATTATACAGCGCCGTCATATTTGCTCAGGCAACCTGGACCAGCCCCTTTCTGAACACATCGACCGATGAGCCTTCCCTGTCGAAACGACCGGCAATCTCTTCATTTACCGGAACCCCGACAAGAATACTTATCACCAGACCGGTCACCAAATACGGCAATGCACCGCTTGAGGACAAGTGGCTTTTACTGCTCTGTGAGTATTATCTCTATTTTCGTTTGCGCGGTATTGAGGCTGTTTCAGTCGTACCGCAGGACGCGCTTGTTGAGCTTGTTCCGGAGTACATGGAATATAAAATGCCGATTCCTATTGAGAAATATGGCGCCGCTGCGAAGAAAGTATCTGCGGATTATCTCATTTATATACAGTGTGAGTACAACCGGCTGCTCAGTGAAGGGCAGATTAGTCTCAGAAAAGACACGGATATCAATTTTTTTGGCAAAATAGTATCACCGTCAAGTGACAAACCGCTCTTTGTGGATGCGAAACAGTTTTCGGTGGACAAACTCGGGATGCGGCTTGATATGTTTTTAAACCAGGTCTTTGAAGTTCTGAATATCGGTTTAACAGAAAAGAACCGTAATTTCATGGAGACTGCTGTCATGGGAAGTAACGGTAAAAAGATTAAGAAACTGGGAGAGTACCTGGCTGCAGCCTATGCATCCGAAGTGACTGAATGGAGTCCGTTCATCAAGAAATATAAAAGACTGATGAGAAGAAATGCTGATATGCTGATCGGCTATTATGCCGGAGCGCATATGTGTGAGATGGCCGGAAAATATCTTGACGCTGCACACCTTTTTCATTCGCTTATTGATGCCCTGGATATGAGCTATCCCCGCGCTTTTGTTGAAACCTGCAGGTACTATCGTTTGAGCGGCAAGTTTGACCAGGTTGAAAAGATTATCGGCGCCATGCCGACGGTGGAGCATTTAAAGCATGATGTTACTATGGAGAAGGCATTCCTTCTGGAAAGTAAAGGAGAGGTGCGTAAAGCTGCTGATATGGCATTGGATGTTCTAAAAGAGGATAAAAACAACAAACGGGCACGCGAGTTTTATAAACAGAATACGTATGAATATGTAAGTGAATAAGAAGTGGCTTCGAAAGAGCAGTGCTCGTTATACCCGCGAACTCCGCTTCCCGGCGGTAATTTTCCTGTTTCCTTAATTATAGTCTCGGAAAGTACAGGGGATGTGAACTTTTCTGCAGAGTGGTGCAGCTCTATAAATGCAGAAAGGGGATGCTTCCTCTTTTGCCCACCTGGTAGAATAGGTGAAGAGTACGCACTCCCCTTTCAACACTACTTCATAATGCACTTCATAACCACCCGAAAAAGGTGATCGGTTATAAGCATAACACATGCCACGGCCGAGCGCAATTTTTTTTTGAATTAAATGAAAAAAAGGCGTTCCCCACAGGGGAACGATTTTCCGTATTTTCGGTGGTTTTTTCTAGTGACGAGGTTCTATCAACGCGATTACTTTTTCCAGCGCCGTTTCCGCAGTCTGCTCCCGTACCGATTCGCGATCGCCGGGGAACTGATGTTTATTGACATCTATCTTGTTATGATAGTATGCGCCGATATAGACAAGGCCCACCGGTTTTTCTTCAGTACCGCCGTCAGGGCCGGCAATGCCGGATACGGCAACGGCACAATCCGTGCCGAGGATATGAGCCGCACCGGCCGCCATGGCAGATACCGTTTCTTCACTTACCGCGCCATAGCGCTTAAGGGTGGATGCCGGGATCTTAAGCAGGGAGGTTTTTATCGCGTTATCATAAGCAATAATACCGCCCCGGAACCATACTGATGAACCGGGTACCGAAGTTATTGCCGCACCGATAAGACCGCCGGTACATGATTCCGCAGTTGCAATGGTGAGACTTTTCGCATGCAGCTTTTTACCGAGACGCGCGGCGATTTCTTTACAACTGGGCTTTAACAGCATGATATACCCAGATAATGATAAACAGTGATACGTTGGCCAGGACCCCCGCAGCAACATCATCCATGGTCACACCCAGCCCGTCCTCAATTTCTTCAAATTTATAAACCGGAAACGGTTTAATAATATCATAAAACCGGAAGAGGAAGAAACCAAGAACCAGCACGCGCCATGATAAGGGGTGGAGATAAAAGGTGATTAACTGGCCTGCGCATTCGTCAATTATAATTCTGCCGGAATCCTCCGCGCCGTAAATCTCTTTCGAATCGTGAGAAAGGAAAATACTCAGGCCGCAGAACAACAGATACAAGATCCAGAATGTAATCGCATACTGCGGTGTGAAATACCGGCCGATGTCATGCCGGAAATACCAGAGGAGAGCAACCGTTACTATGGAACCTATAGTCCCAGGTGCAAGCGGGATATACCCCAGAAAAAAAAGTGATCCGCCAATTCGCCGAATCCATTGCAGGATCGTTTTTCTCATTCCGCCTCCTCACGTTCAGTGTGGTACTCGACAGACACCCGCTCGTTAAGTGCCTGAGCCAGAGTTAATTGATCGACATACTCAAGTTCGATACCGGCCGGGAGTCCTCGGGCAAAACGGGTAATCCGTACACCGCTGTCCGCAAACAGACGCGAGAGGTAGAGTGAAGTCGTTTCAGCATCCGCACTCCCGCCCAGGCCGATAATCAGCTCCTCCGGCTTTTCCGCTTCCACACGCGCCTGCAACTCGGTAATACGCAGCTTGTCCGCTGTAATACCGTTTATCGGTGACAGGACGCCGCCCAGAACATGGTAGAGACCACGGTATCGTCCGGATCCCTCAATGATAAAAACGTCAAGAGGCTTCTCCACAACGCAGATCAGTGATCGGTTCCGTGATGATGATGCGCAGATGGTGCACACCTCAGTTTCACTGACATTGAAACACTGACCGCAGATGACCGTATGCTCCTTGATCTCCCGAATGCACCGTGCAAGATGTTCCACCGTCTTATCGCTCTGTTCGAGCAGAAACAGGGCCAGCCGCCAGGCGCTCTTTTTCCCGATTGTCGGCAGCGAACTAAGCGCTTCAACCAGATTCTCAAGTGGTGCAATCATGTTACATCAGACCGGGAATGTTCATCCCTGAGGTAATATTGCCCATTTTACTGTTTGACAAATCCTTAACCTGCTCCTGTGCATTCTGAAATGCCGCCACAATGAGATCCTCGAGCATTTCGACGTCATCAGGATCGACAACTTCCCGGTTGAGTGACACCGATTGGATTTCCTGTGCGCCGTTCAGCACGACTTTCACCATGCCGCCGCCCGCGGTTCCTTCAACGGTCTCCCTGTTCAGGTCTTCCTGGGCTTTCATGAACTGTGCCTGCATTTTCTGCGCCTGCTTCAGAATTTTATTCATGTTTTTTGCCATACACCCCTTCCTTACTATTCTATAGAATTTCCCCGTCAAATATATCTATGACATTTTGAATTATCGGTTCATTTGCAATATCATCATCCAGTGAAGGATGTCGGGTAAGCTTTTTTGCCGCCGTGTTTTTACTTTTTTTTGTCTTTTCTTCCGGCTGCTTTTCAATTGTCACATGCAGGTCAATCTGTTTTCCTGCAAAGGCAGCCAGTTTCTTCTCAATAATTTCGCGATTGTTCTTTCTGGTGATTTCGGAAAACTGGAAACCGAACTGTTTTTCAAAACGGAGATCAATGGAATGATCGGTGTAAGTAGCTATATAGGCCAGTGAGAGAAAGGTGCCGAGATTAGGCCGATCTTCCATAAGCTTTTCAATAAACGCCGGCCATTGCGCGACAAGGTCGATTGGAGATTCCTGTTCCTGTTGCTGTTCAAAGGATCCGGTGTCACTATCAGGCGGTGTCGATGATATCGCAGGTTCCGGCGGTATCGCTGTGGTCAATAGCTGTTCACTTCTTTTTTTTTTACTGTCCGAAGAAGTACCTGCGGGAGCTGCCTCACTGTTTTGCAGCGGCGTCCCTTTTCCGAGAGAATGCAGAATCTGCTCCACCGATACGGTACTATCCATGTATACCAGTTTCAGAAGCGCTGTTTCGATAAGAAAGCGGGGAAAGGAGCTCCACCGTAACTCCGATTCCGCCCGCCGGATAATTTCGATCATACGGAGCAGATCCGTTTCCGAAAACCGCGATGCATGGTTCGGTCGCTTTTTTAATGTGTCAAGTGATACCCCAATGCGCTGATTGTCCGCAACGCCGGGAAGTTTGATAAAAAGCAGGGTACGCAGGTATTCCTGAAAACCAACCAGAAATTCAAGAAGATCAAATCCCCGGTTCAGGATATCTTCAACGGCATGCAGTATGGGCAGGGCTTCTTTTTCAGCCGCCGCTTCAAGGATACCGGCATACAGTTCAGTCTCGACGATGCCGAGAACAGAGCGCACCTCTTTTTCTGTAATACTGTCCTGACAGAACGAATATACCTGGTCAAGCAGACTCAATGCGTCCCGCATACTGCCGTCTGCCCGGCGGCCGATAAGGTCAAGCCCGCTCTTTTCAAATTCAATATTTTCTTCAGTGCATATTTTTTCCAGTTGTGCGACTATCTGCTCCGTGGCTATACGCCGGAAATCGTACCGCTGACAGCGGGAGTGAATAGTCTCCGGAATTTTCTGCGGCTCCGTGGTCGCGAAAATAAAGATAACATTTTTCGGAGGTTCCTCAAGGGTTTTCAACAAGGCGTTAAACGCGCTTTTTGAGAGCATATGCACTTCGTCAATCACAAAGATGCGGTACTTGCCGCCCATCGAGGTATAACCGATATTTTCCCGCAGCTCCCGTATATCATCCACACCGCTGTTTGACGCACCATCGATTTCAAGCACATCAAAGCTGGATCCGTTTATAATTGCCTTGCAGCTTTCGCATTCACCGCAGGGTTCGGGAGTAGGGCCGTTGTCGCAGTTGAGCGCCCGGGCAAGAATACGGGCAGTGGTCGTTTTACCAACCCCCCGGGTCCCGGTAAAGATATAAGCATGGGCAACACGGTTTTTCTCTATCGCCCGTTTCAGGGTGTCGGTAATATGTGACTGCCCCACAACATCATCGAAAATCCGGGGACGCCATTTTCGTGCAAAGACAAGGTAGCTCATGCAAACTCGTTTTTGGGTTAAGGTTTCGGAGCCTGTTTAGGACCGGCAATCGCTGACGTATTCTGTACAGGCGTCATGCCCCTGACCATAACCAAGCGTTTAATAGTGGGGCCAAGTTAACCTGCGGCACACGAAGCGATTGCTTACCGTTGCTCCCTTCCAGGCCTGGCGGAGTTCGCAGACTTCAGTTGCGCAGGGCCCGGCCCCGTTAGTTTATTACCTAGATATCGAAAATATCCAATGTAGAAACCCATAAAAGGGATTTCTTGCTGAGTCAGACTAATTATGGCGGAGAGGCAGGGATTCGAACCCTGGGTACCACAGAGGTACACACGATTTCCAGTCGTGTTCCTTCGGCCAACTCGGACACCTCTCCTTTTAATTAAAAATCAAAGGAAAAAATATAATAACTATGTACAAATATCAAAGAGCAAATCGAAAATACGGAGAGACAGGGATTCTCCACAACCTCCTGTAACATATTGATTTTAATAAAAATGCTTTTTTTATATAACAAATATACACAAAAAAAATTCAGGCTCTTTTTACACCACCCGACGATCGATACTTTTTCAGCAATTTGGACACTTCACTGATCCTGAACCGGAGATGCCTGCCAACCTTATAAAAAGGAAACCCGTTTATGTTCGATTCAAAGGTCCGCTTGTATACTGTTTTCTTCGGAATACCGCCAAGGTATTCTCTCAACGCTTCAATCCCGACAAGCGGCTCAAAATCAGGAGAGCGGTTATTCATAATATAGCTCTCCCCGTCTGATTTTTGCCGATATAATATACATTTTGTTAAATTCCTCAAGCATATATTTTATCTGAGCAATTCAGATGTAATAAAAGTGGAATATAAGGAAGTACACTGTTTATTTTATTTAATATGCAGGAACACTATATCGCCATTGCCTTATTCTTATTAATATCTGGATCTCAAGCTCAAATTTCTCTGCAGGAGTATCTGGCACTGACAACGCCTTCCATCAGATATAGTCAGGTTCAGGCAAATCTCGCCCTGTTGGACGAGAAACACCCGGAATTAGAATTAGTTAAAGATACAACAATGCTTGAGAGAATATATTGCTGGTATCAGCTGCCGGGTGGACGGCTCTACAATGGACCGGAGGTGCTGGTCAACGCAATGAAGAAAAAGGTATGCGACTTTGATACAGCAATTTATAAATGTGACAAGATCGTCATGTCTGATTCTCTGAGAAATCAGATTCTGCGTGCGAATCAATATATACGCAGGAGCCGGAAATCAGAACGAGCCGGAAAAGCACTTGTCGTCAGTGGCAGTATTCTGGGTGGTGTGGGACTTATATGGTCTTTAGTGGATATTATGAATGCAAAGGTCAAGGGCTCTACGGGAGGACTCCCTTTCTTATTGGTGGGTGTGTCAATAACAGTAACAGGGCCGCCATTCTACCGAAAAAGTCGGCAATTAAGAACTGAAGGCAACAGAAATTTCCTCAACGCCATTCATGTGCACAATGGAATGCAGGTGGAAAAATACACATCGCTTAAGAAACGTACATTTTAGACTAAGCTGCGAATCACTACCAGAATTTATATCTTATTGAATCGTTTTCTCTTAATCACAACCGTGAAAAAAACATCAGTAACTAAATAATGGGTCCAACGGAATAAACTATCTGCTGAACCTAATGCTATCAGATAAGTTACTCCGGAGAAAGAAGATATAAAATTTGCGTTTTCGAAACATTTCCTCCCCATATCTGCTGAAATTGTTAAAAACATATTTTTTTCTTGATATAAACAGAAATCGAGCCTAAAGTTTTCAGCAATATATTCAGTAGATCGTATATTATTCAGGAGAATGTTATTATCACAACTTTCAGTAAGCCGGGGGGCTGCATTGAAAAAGATATTTCTTTCAAACACCGTTATTTTCACCCTGTTATTAGTTGTCGCCGGGTGTTTTAAACCGGCAGTAAAAGAGGTTCGTGTCGCCAAATGGAAGAACAATGCCAGGGCTGCCTATACTATAATCCACGACGATCTCTGTGACACGGTCTGCAGAGGGATTTATGAATATGCCGACACTATTGCCTACAATCGCGGTCTGCCCATTGCGGCAGGGGCTATTGTAGAAAAATGCGTGTGTGAAGGGGATTATATGTGGGAGCATCTGCGTACCATGGCGGCTCACGGGCATGAGATTGTAAGCCATACCTGGGATCACGGCGCATCGGTCGACCTCGGGTGGCAGCCTGAATCATGGAGTGTGGACACCGATGTTGTCATGTCCAAAGCGATACTGGAACAGAATGTACCGGGTATAGAGGTGACTTACTTTATCTTCTCTTACGATGCCTATAACGATCAGCGATTGAAAGAGCTGAAAGAAAAGGGGTATCTGGGCTCCAGGTCCGGGAAGAAAATGTATGACGACGATCGGGGTGTAAATACGGATTTTACTGATTTCGATCCGTTCCACAACTGCTACTTTGATGCCTATATGTCCAAAGCTGAGCAGGATGAGATCGATGCCCTGCCTGAAGACGAGCGGTATACGACCTCCATTTACAATGATGACAACGATGATGTGGAGATACAGCATGTTGATTCAGCCATTGCCACAGGCGGCTGGTCGATCCAGGAGATGCACTCGGTAGCCGATACCGGGCCCTGGGGATGGGGACATATAAGTGTGGCAAAGTACCGCGCGCTCCTCGACTATGTAAAAGAGAAAGTTGATGCAGGAGTGTTGTGGATGGCCGGACCTACTGCGGTAATCAAATATATAATGATAAAAAACCAGTGCGGTGAACCCGCAGTGACAAATAATATCCTCAGTTTTTCATCGGCAGATGCAGTTGATCCGAAATACGCGACTCCGATCAGCGTGGTAATTACTACAACGGGGAATCCCGCTGCAATAACCGGACAGCAGAACAGAACCACTTTACAGGCCAGAAAAATCGGTAAAAACAGTTTTATACTAGATGTAAATCCGACATCAGGTGATATTGCGCTTACACTACACAAATAACTTTTCTGGTTTTTTCCATCAGCGTTACCGAATAATAAAACGGGCATCTTCACCCACACCCTGATCTGTACCTGATCTATATTTTTACCATGTCCCGAAAACCAGTGACAAATCCCCGTAATTATTCTAAATTCACCAGAGAGGAAGCTGAAAAGTATGCCGAAACAGTGGCTACGGTATTTGCTCCACTCTATCCTGTTCTTGCCGGAGTACTGGTTAACAGATTCGGGCTGACCTCGGGAGTATGCATTGATGTTGGCAGCGGCACTGCTGCTCTGGCTGTTGAACTTGCGAAAATGAGCGATATGACCATCTATGCAGTAGACCATGCCGATGAAATACAGAATATCGCTGAAAAGAGAGTGACTGAATCAGGAATGGAGAAACGGGTAAAAATTGTGCCGGCTGACGCTATATCTTTACCTTTCGAAAATAATTTCGCGGATTTTATTGTAAGCCGGGGCTCAGTCTTTTTCTGGGAAAAACTATCCCGTGCTTTTAACGAGATATACCGGGTGCTGAAGCCGGGTGCATACGCCTGTATCGGCAGCGGCTCAGGCTCCAGAGAAATCGGAGAACAGGTGAAAAGGAGAATGCTTGAGCGCAATCCCGACTTTGAGAAAGAGGGGAAAGAACGCCTGAATCCCAGCGTGGAAAAGCGTCTGGAAAAGGGGCTTGAAAAATCTGTCGTTCCACGGTATACCATGAAACGGGACGAGACCGGATTCTGGATAACCTTCAGAAAAGAGTCATGAACAGTGATTGAGGTAAAACCGATTGGTGTCAGGATATTCCTCATCGATATGTCGTATTTTACATATCCATCGCTCATGTTTTATATTCACAGGATGGAGTGTGCAGTATGAGTATCGCCTCAATATCTAAAAAAGGTTTTCAATTCGCTTTAATCACTCTGCTTTCGTGCCTTCTGCTTTCATGTGCAGAGAAAAAGAGGGGGCCGGAGACTAAAAAATTAACAATATTCCATGCCGGCAGTCTCTCCGTCCCGTTCCGGCAGATTGCCGGGGCGTTTAAAGCGGAAAATCCCGGTCTGGATATATTTCTCGAAGCTGCGGGCAGCAGAACCTGCGCGCGGAAAATCTCCGACCTGAAAAGGCCCTGTGATATCATGGTATCCTCCGATTATACCGTTATAAACACTCTGCTCATTCCCGATTATGCAGACTGGAATATCAAATTCGCAGGTAACGAAATGACCCTGGTCCATACGGAACAATCGAAACGCAACGAAGAGATTACCGGAGACAACTGGTATAACATTCTTGCCGATAAGTCGGTACATTTCGGCCGCTCCGATCCCAATGCCGATCCGTGCGGATATCGCGCGGTTCTTACTATTAAGCTCGCTGAAACTCACTATAAAAAGGATGGTCTCTGTGAGACGCTGCTGAAAAAGGATAATGAATATATTCGTCCCAAGGAAACCGATCTGCTTGCTCTGCTGGAATCACACATCATTGATTATATCTTCCTTTATAAATCTGTAGCACAGCAGCACGGCCTCAAATTTTTACTCCTTCCGGATGAAATAAATCTGAAGAAACCGGAATTGACGGATTTTTATAAAACCGCCTCCGTTGAAATAAGCGGCAAGGAGCCGGGTACAACGGTTACCAAAACCGGTGCGCCTATGGTATACGGTATTACTATTCCCATTAATGCACCAAATCCGGAACTGGCAATAAAATTCGTTGCATACATTCTTGATTCATCAAAAGGCATGGCCATTATGGAAAAGAACGGGCAGTCGTCAATGGTTCCGTCACCGTCAGATACGTATGATAAAATTCCTGATGCATTAAAAAAATATGCAACGCCCGTAACAACGAAGAGTTAACCAGGATATGCACCGCAAAAAATTAGAACCGGCTTATCTTGTATTTGCAGCCCTTGGCGGGCTGATTCTTCTTTTTATTGTTGCACCGCTGCTGAACATGGTGTTCAAATGTACACCGGAACAGATCGTGTCTGCGGTGCGGGAAACGGAAGTACAGGGCAGTATCTGGCTGACTCTTTTTTCGTCAATGGCGGCGACGCTTCTGTTTGCCTTTGCGGCCATACCGTTTGCCTATATACTGGCACGTAAACAGTTCCCGCTCAAAGAGTTTATCAACGGAATAATCGATATACCTATTGTCATTCCGCATTCTGCGGCAGGTATAGCTCTTCTCGGCATTATCGCACCCGACACGTTTCTCGGTCGTATCGGCGAAGCGCTGGGATTTAAATTCATAGGTGGCTACGCGGGTATCATGCTCGGTATGGCCTTTGTAAGCGTCCCTTTTATGATAAACGCGGCGCGGGATGGCTTTGCCGCTGTACCTGAGCGGCTTGAAAAGGCCGCCATGAACCTGGGCGCCTCTCCCATGCGGGTGTTCTTTACCATTTCCATACCTATGGCGTGGCGGTCGATACTTTCCGGGCTGATACTCATGTGGGCCCGGGGAATGAGTGAATTCGGCGCCGTTATTATAATCGCCTACCACCCGATGATAACACCGATACTTATTTACGAGCGGTTCTGCTCATTCGGGCTGAAATACGCCCGTCCCGTATCAGTGCTGTTTATAGCCATATGTCTTATGTTTTTTATTTGTATGCGTATTATTGCAACAAGGGAAAAGAGTGCTTAAGGTTGAACGGTTATCAAAAAGGCTCGGTGATTTCACCCTGAGCAACGTCTCTTTTAAAGTTGCCCGGGGAGAATATTTCGTGCTTCTCGGCGCCTCAGGAGTGGGCAAAACCGCGCTGCTTGAAATACTGACCGGTATTATCCCCGTGGATTCGGGAACAATACAGCTCAACGGCGCGGATATCACCAACGAACGAATACAGAAGAGAGGTATCGGGCTGGTGTACCAGGAACAGGCACTGTTCCCTCACCTTACTGTCAGGCAGAATGTCATGTATGGGGCGAAATGTCAAAGGAAAACCCGCGGTAAAGTACATTCGCTGATACAGACCATTGCCCGGGAGGTGGCAATAAAGCATTTGCTGGACAGAAAACCGGATACTCTTTCGGGCGGCGAAGCACAGCGGGTGGCCCTTGCCCGTGCGCTCATCACAGAGCCGCGGTGTCTTTTGCTTGATGAGCCGATATCATCCCTGGATGTGAGTGCGCGTCGATCCATGCGCGCGCTGCTGCGCAAGATACACCGATCCCGGGAAATCACCGTGGTGCACGTCACCCATGATTACGAGGAGGCTATTGCCCTGGCAACACGTATCGGTATAATGGAGCGTGGAAGAGTAGTGCAGACCGGTTCCCCGCAGGAAATCTTCCGGCATCCGAAATCGGAGTTCGTGGCCCATTTTATCGGTATAAAAAACTTCTTTTCCGGCGAACTGGTTAAGCGTGGCGATCAGTCCGGTACCAGCGCGGAATTTACCACGGCCGGAATTACCCTGTCACTGGCCACCGACAGTGAAAGCGGCCCGGGAAATGTTATTATCCGCAGTGAAGATGTTACCCTGTCGACACGACCTCCTTCATCGAGTGCCCGTAATATATTTAAAGGCACCATTACCGATATCTGTCCGGCGCGGTTCGGCATCGAGATTATTGTGGATATCGGTGTGGAAATTGCCGCTCTAATCACGAGAGAATCGATGGAAAAACTGGCATTAGCCTGCGGCAAAGAGGTGTTTGTGAGTATAAAAGCAACGGCAATAAAATTTATAACCGCATAGTGCAATAAGGAACGCTTATGAAACCTAATGCGAAACTATTTATTTCTTCCCCAAAAGTCGACGGCCTGTTCGGCGAAGGCAAATGGCAACTTCTCGATGCGATACACAGACATGGATCTATCCAGGAAGCGTCTCGTGAACTGGGGCGAAGTTACCGGAAAGCATGGGGTGATATAAAGCGGGCGGAAGAGGGACTGGGACGTCAACTGGTAACAAAGCTCAGGGGTGGTACCAGCGGCGGCTCAACGGAACTGACTGATTTCGGACGACAGCTCCTTAAAGGATGGAAAAAATACCGGAATGAAGTACATCTCTGCATAAAAAAATCATATAACCGGCATTTGAAAAAAATTATTGAAAAATAGCCGTTTTTAAGAGGCTGTACGTAATTTTTAATACACATTTGGTTATGTCATTGTTAATATGAAAAGGATTATCTATGGACAAAGAAGAAATACGGGAAAAAGTTATGGACGCGGCTGTTGAAGTCAACGGAAAGAAAAAGCTCTTCTGTGCAAAGGCTTTTCAGATCTCAGAGGAGCACAACATCCCTATGCAGGAAATTGGAAAATGCTGCAATGAAAACAGCATTAAAATTGCCGGATGCCAGCTGGGTTGCTTTAAATAGTGAAAACAATCGTAGTTTCAGGCGCCCATTCAAACGTCGGGAAAACCAGTCTTGCGCTCAAGATAGTTAACCTGCTGCATAATGCGGTATATATTAAAATCGGACACGGGGCACTCAGGGAGGGCAAAGCGGGTGTGTTCTATCATACGGGGACCTCATTCGATACCATACGCAAAGATCATCAGGATGCGGCGTACCTCATTATTGAAAGCAACCGGATTCTAAATGAAATCACTCCTGACTGTGCTATTTACCTGACCGGTTCACCACAGAAACCGTCGGCTGTGGAAGCGCGGAAAAAAGCGGACATCATTCGCGGAGCCAGGGTTGCACCTGAAGTAACTGAACAGCTCTGCGCACGGCTCGAACTCCCGAAAACAATCGTGAAAAAGATTGTCTGGCTGGCCGGGTCACGGCCCGTTCATACCTCGGCAATAATACTAGCCGGCGGAAAAAGCAGGAGGATGGGCACCGATAAAGCGCTGCTGGAGATTGACGGTAAAAAAAACGTCTTGCGGCTTCAGAATCTGCTGGAACCCTATTTTGATGACACCATTCTGTCAATCAGCGCCGAAAAAGAAATCTCGTTTAAAAACATAACCGTGGTAAAAGACCTCGAAGAGGGTCACGGACCGCTCATGGGTATATACTCCTCTCTGGAAGCTTCCCGATCACCGGTGAATTTTGTAATCGCCTGTGATATACCGGTGGTTAACATGACACTTCTCTTTGAGCTTCTTGCCCAATCGGAAGAATATGATATTGCTGCGCCTTCATTTGCGGAGGGGCAATGCGAACCACTCTTTGCGGTATATACCAAAGCAGCGGCGCCGGCCGCCCAAAAGGTTCTTAAAGAAAAAAAACGACGAATTATCGAGCTCTTTCACGAATGCACCACATCCATTGTGCCGTCGCCGGATAATTCATGGTATGTCAACCTCAACACCCCGGATGATTTCCGGAATTTTCTTTCAACATTACAGAAAGCTGCAGGGTAAGGTTAATGAACGAGCGCACTGATTTCGGTCCTTCGGAGGAATTCGACGTTGTCAGATTGAAGAACGGCGCAATTGAGAAGTCTCCTGCACCGGTAGCCACTGAAGTTCCGTTTACCATACTGATAAACGACAGGGAGATTGCAACCCTTCTCTGCACACCCTGCGACCTGCGGGAATTAACCTGTGGATTTCTGTATACGTCAGGCTTTATCAAAACACCGGGTGATATTCACGCCATTTCTCTCGATACGACAAAATGGATTGCCGCAGTTGAGGCGGAAAATGTTTTCGACCCTTCACTGCTGGGGAAACGATTGTATACAAGTGGTTGCGGAAAAGGAGTAATGTATGCAAATATTCATGAAGTGGCGTACCGCTCCCCAGTCACCGGTTCACTGACAATCACCGGAGCGCAGATAGCTGCAATGGCGCAATGGCTGCAGCGCTGCTCCGACTTGTATAAATCCACCGGCGGGGTTCATACCGCCACGCTCAGCGTTCGTGGTGAGACACCCGCCTTTTGTCTCGATGATATCGGCAGGCATAATGCGGTGGACAAGGTAATCGGCAAGGCGCTCATGGATACGATCGATCTGTCGGAAACTATTCTTTTCTGCTCCGGGAGGATATCATCGGAGATACTGCAGAAGGCGCGTACGTGCGGAATTCCGATTATTATATCCCGCGGCGCCCCGACTCATCAGGCGGTACTGCGTGCCCGCGATATGGGTATTACATTAATCGGATTCGCGCGGGGCAATAGTTTTACCATTTATTCCCATGAAAAAAGGGTGATATTTAAATGAAAACGTGTTGTTGTCTGTTTTCAGCTTACCGTTTACAGTTAAAAATTCAGGGGGAATGTACGAGTTCGTTATTCGAATCAGAAACAGTAAACCGAAAAAGGACAAATGGAAACAAAAAAGGTTATAAGGTTAACATGATTTCATTTGAAAAAGCAAAAAAAATAATCCTGGATTCTGCTGTCCATCTGGATAAAGAGTATGTTCCTTTGCAGGAAGCCTGCGGCAGGATTTTGTCTGAAGATGTCGCTTCCGATGTTGATATGCCGCCCTTCAATAAATCCGCCATGGATGGATATGCCTGCCGCAGGGAGGATTTGGACAAACCTCTGCGGGTAATCGAAACTGTTGCCGCAGGATATAGCCCGGAAAAAACAATCGGCCCCGGTGAATGCGCGAAGATTATGACCGGCGGGATTGTCCCGGAAGGCGCAGATTGCGTGGTAATGGTTGAACATACCGAATTTAAAGATGATTTCGTTCATGTTTTAAAAAAATCAACAGCGACAAATATCTGCTATCAGGCAGAAGATATTAAAACCGGCGACGTCGTATTACCGAAGGGGAAACGAATAACTCCGGCTGATATCGCAATCCTGGCTTCGGCAGGTTGCGTTCGGGTTCCGACGGCAAGAAAACCGGTTCTGGGCGTTGTCGCCACCGGGAGTGAGCTGGTTGAGCCGTCCCGGAAACCTGAAGCAGCGCAAATACGCAACAGCAATAGTTATCAACTCTGCAGCCAGATAGAGCAGGCCGGTTGTGTTTCAAAATATTTCGGCATTGCCGAGGATACGCCGGAGGCTATCCGTACCTGTATTGAAAATTTGCTGCCCGAAATCGATATTCTCCTTGTATCCGGCGGTGTGTCAATGGGAGATTATGATTATGTCCCCGGGATACTTAAAGAGGTGGGATTTGATCTGCTTTTTGAAAAAGTGGCAATAAAGCCAGGCAAACCAACGGTGTTCGGCAAAAAGGGAAATACCTTTGTATTCGGCATGCCCGGCAACCCTGTGTCCACCTTTATGATTTTTGAATTATTGGTAAAACCATTCTGCTATAAGATGATGGGCGGCAGCTATTCTCCGGTAAAGATTCCGTTAACGCTCGGTGAAACCATTAAACGGAAAAAATCAGACCGTCTGTCATATATTCCCGTCGTCATCAATGAAAACGGAGTGGTGCAGAAAGTATCATACCACGGCTCGGCACATATTCATGCATTAACCCGGGCCCATGGATATATTCCGATACCAGTCGGGGTGAATAGATTAAATCCGGAGGAACGCGTCGAAGTGACACTGCTGCCCTGACCAGGGTAATAACCATGCTTACAGACAAATATGACAGAACGATAAATTACCTGCGTGTATCTGTTACAGACAAGTGTAACTACCGGTGCACCTATTGTATGCCCGCCGAAGGTGTGCCGCTGAAATCACGCCGTGAGATACTCAGCTACGAGTCAATCGCTCTCATTGCCAGCGTCGCCGGCAAAATGGGTTTTACCAAGCTGCGGTTAACCGGCGGTGAACCGTTAATAAGACGTAACATAGAATCGCTGGTTGAAATGATAAGGCTGACCGGCAAATATGACGAGATTACCATGACAACCAACGGCGCGCTCCTTACCCGGGAACTGGCACAACGGCTTAGGGATAACGGCCTTAACAGGATCAACATCTCACTTGATACGATTGATCCGCACCGGTTCAGAGAAATTACCCGCGGTGGTAATATCAATGATGTATTCACCGGTATAGAATCCGCTAAAGCGGCCGATCTGTTTCCGATAAAGATCAACATGATAATATTTAAAGAGACAACACCGCAGGATATCGCGGTCATGCGGTCTTTCTGCGAGAAAAACGGCCTGGTTCTCCAGACGATAAAACACTTTTCCCTGTATAACCGTGAACATGAGTCAAGATATCCACACTCATTCAACCGGCCGCAGCCGTGTGAAAAGTGCAACCGGTTACGATTGACTGCCGACGGTTATATTAAACCATGCCTTTTCTCAGACAAAGAGATCAAAGTCGATTTAAACAATCCGGAAGAAAGCATTCGCAAAGCAATCAACGCCAAACCGTTTCATGGTACGGCGTGCATAAACAGAGCCATGTGTCAGATTGGAGGATAATACCGATGTCATTTTCTCACATTGACAAATCAGGACAGGTAACCATGGTGGACGTATCGGCGAAACCGGTGGTAAAGAGAACGGCGACAGCAACAGGCAACATCCATTGTGCAGCTCAGACAATCGATATGCTTAAAAAAGGGCTGCATAAAAAGGGTGATCCGCTTGCAACTGCGCGAATCGCGGGTATCATGGGTGCAAAAAAAACCGGTGAACTGATCCCCCTATGCCACCCTCTGCCGATCGATCAGGTAACGGTGGACTTTACTATAAAAGATGAACAGATAGATATCGAATCAAAAGTTATTACAACGGCAAAAACCGGCATTGAGATGGAGGCCCTTACTGCAGTCTCCATTGCCGCGCTTACCATTTATGACATGTGTAAGGCGGTTGACAAATCCATGGTTATCGGTGGGATCACTCTTAAAAGTAAAACAAAGGAGCCTGCTGCATGAAGACTTTTGAAATTGTTTCGCTGAATATCTCCAAAAAAAGAGGCACGGTTAAAACACCCGTTGACAAAATCATACTGGAAGCAAATCAGGGGATTGTCGGCGACGCTCATGCCGGGGACTGGCACCGCCAGGTGTCGCTGCTTGCCATGGAAGATGTTGAAATTATGCAGCAGAAGCTGCATACGATAACCCCTGGCGATTTTGCCGAGAATATTACCACCCGCGGTATCGAGCTTGCCGCGCTGCCGGTCGGCGCGAGGTTTACCATTGGGGACGTCGAAATGGAAGTCACCCAGATTGGCAAGACCTGTCACCACGATTGTGAAATATTTAAAAAACTCGGCGAGTGTGTCATGCCGCGACGCGGTATTTTCGCAAAGGTTATTAAGGGAGGAGAAATTACCTGTGAAAGTACTGGTACTTACGATATCTGATCGAGCCTCTCAGGGAGTCTACGAGGACAAGTCAGGCCCGGCTATCAAAGAAATCCTCAATGAAAAACTGCCGGATACAGCAGTTGACTGCCTTGTTGTTCCCGATGAAGAAGAGGCTATTTATAATGCCTTCTGTGAAAACCTTGACAAAGAAGTTATACTGACCACAGGCGGGACAGGTATCGGCCCCCGTGATATAACACCGGAGGTTACTGAAAAATTCTGCGAGCGTTTGATTCCGGGCATTGCAGAATATTTACGGTCTGAATCAATCAAACAGACGGTCAATGCGACACTGTCGCGCGGGGTAGCCGGTATTAAGGATCAGACAATTATTATAAACCTTCCCGGTTCAGTGAAAGGTGCGGCCTACTGCACCAACCTGCTTATTCCAATTGTATTGCATGCAGTGAAAATGGCGCGCGGAGAAGGGCATTAGATTCGTGAATTTCCCGGCACAGAATATCTCTTGTAAAGGATGCTTTGTAAATAAGGGTCGAAGTAGACCGAGGGGTTCTCACCCTCAGTCTCTCACAGAACCGTGCATGAACCTCTCGATTCACACGGCTCTTACTGTTCAGTCATTTATCTGACACCATGCCCAGTGTGCGAAGAGGGTTGGTTCTCTTCGGTATATGCCCCTAAGCCATCGTGTTGCAGCCACAATTCTGCGATGCAATTTCTTATACTTGCGAATTGCCCATTTGGCTATTGCCAATTCAATTTGTCGCAAAATTGGGCTCAATGCAGACCGACAGTAGGCCCCATAATAATTCATCCATCCACGAACTACCGGATTTATCATCTCTGATAATTCCTTGAGGCTCAGAGGCGTCAGGTTGCTGAGGCCCCATTGCCGTATTGTGTAGCTCATAGATTTCATCGCTTTACGGCTTACTGCCGGAGTAAACCCTACAAAGAACTTCCCGTCTTTTGAATTACGACATAAACGAGGCCGAAATTCATATCCAAGGAAGTCAAACTTTGTGTGGTCATTGTCGTCCTTACGGTTTACATCCTTACAATACACAATCTTCGTTTTGTCGGGATGCAAGATAAGACCGTACTTTTTCAGGCGCCGTCGAATGCCTTCCTTCACATACTGTGCCTGCTTCTTGGTGTAACAATGGACTACAATATCATCTGCATAACGCTCAAACAATAACGACGGAAACTCTTGCTCCATCCATGTATCAAAGCAGTGACGGAGAAAAATGTTGGCAAGCAGAGGACTGATTACCTCCCCCCGGGGAGTTCCCATCTCTCGCTTAACCGTATCCCAACTACTCCAGTGTTACCCACATTTTCCCAACAATCCTCCAACGAGTTAAATAAATGGCCAATTCTCAGAGCATTGAAAAAATATGGATAACTCTTCCATGATCATCATAACTGATACCCTTCAGAAATCCACACAGAAAAAACACTCTCCTATAGTAATTCTTGCTACTTTATTTCTTTTATCGGGAAGGCCCTGGAGGGAATGCATGGAAATTTACTTGCTTTACACAGTAGAATAGATATACTTAAAAATGTAATGAAGCGATCGTACTGGATGAGGCAAGGGTGATACAATCTTCCTTCCCGGAAAAAGCACTGTGGACAGTAAAAAAACAGAGGTTTTAAAAAAGGAAATAGAGAAAACGATAAACGCAGGAGAGAGTATTATGCCGACAATAGCGGAAAAATGGGTTCAGGAAGGGATTGAGAAAGG
>CAZIYW010000036.1:0-42734 GCA_964543525.1 uncultured Fibrobacterota bacterium
TAGTCTAATTCATTTTAATTTAATTACTATATGTCAATATATGCAGACGCACAACAATAGATTCTATGAAAAACTTCTTTTTAACAGAAATTACTTCATATTTATTTCTGCTAATCACTTGTATTTATTAAAAAATAACGTTTCCTTCTTCTTTTTGTTATATTTTAAATAAATAACAGAAATCTGTAATTTATAAAATGATGTAAATATGATACCAATACCAAAAGATATTCTGGGTCCGTATATAAATATTCTGAAGAGTAGCAAAGTACCCGACCATACTATTGATTAATATACTAAATGGTTAAGGTTTTATCTTGACTTTTGTTATAAATACCATTTTTCACCCCAGGATCCGGACTCTTTTCCCCATTTCGACCAGAAGCTTGAAAATAAAAATCAGGGTGTAAAAGAGAGGGAACAGGCTGCCGTTGCTATATCATTATATTATCAGATGTTTGATTCTCAGGAATCATTTCCGAAAAATGAAAAGGTCGATAATTGGGATACTGCTTTACTGCAATTACAAAAAGAAATACAGGTAAGGCAATACTCACCTAAGACATTGGCCACTTACCTGGGTTGGAACAGACGGTTCAGATCGTTTCTAAAAAGTAAGCCTATTAAAGAAATTAATTCTCAGGATGCAAGGAATTACCTTCAATACCTTGCTATTAATAAAAAAGTTGCCTCAACTACGCAGAATCAGGCATTCAATTCAATGCTTTTCTTTTACCGGCATGTCCTGAAGGTAGATTTCGGCGAGCATAAGGATACAATTCGCGCTAAAAAGAAGAAATATCTCCCTGCCGTGTTATCATTTGATGAGATTAATAAATTATTTCGAAGACTGGATTATCCGCACAGCCTTATTGCAAAACTGCTTTATGGATGCGGGCTGAGGATTTCAGAATGCCTGAACTTGAGAGTAAAAGATATAGATTTTGAAGAGAAGGTTTTAACTGTTCGAAACGGAAAAGGCGGCAAAGACAGAGTTCTTGTCTTGCCCATGAAGTATTTACAGGAACTTAAAAGCCATTATTCACGTCTTGAAAAACTATACAAAATTGATCGGAAGAATGAATACGATGGGGTATTTCTACCCGGTGCTTTAGAAAGAAAATATCCTGCTGCTGCAAAAGAATGGGCATGGCAGTGGTTTTTCCCTGCCCCTAATCTGACTTTTATACCCAAAACAAAAGAACAGAAAAGATACCATATTCATGATACTTCTGTTCAAAAAGCTATTAAGAAAGCTGTTTCAGAATTAAGGTTTTATAAACGTGTTTCCGCTCATACCCTTCGTCACAGTTATGCCACACATCTCTTGGAAAAAGGCGTTGATCTTCGATCAATTCAGGAATCACTTGGGCATAGTAATATTCAGACTACTATGATTTATACCCATCTGGTAAAAAATATACCTTCCCAAAAAGCTATTAGTCCGGTTGATTTGTTTTAATTTGATACTGCACGGCAGTAGCAGACTTTTAAATTCATTACAGAAAAAAAACTGATCGTTGAACCGTGGTACGACTATTCCTGTGTTTCCTGTTTCTTCTCTTCCTTCTCCTTCTGCTGCTTCTGCATCTCCTGAACTCTTTTCAGCATATCTTCGAGATCTTTTTCCATAGCAGCAGGGAATACTTCTAACGCTTCCTGCAGGTTGTTTGCCTGTAATTGTGCCTGAAGCGGTACCGGGCCCTGGGGAGATACCAGCTGGGAATGGCCATAAAACAGAGGTGCCCGGCTTTCATCTACAGAGCCATCCGTTTTTACCGGTATCAGTTTCCTGATAGAGGCAACTTTAAGATCGGTTATATTCTCTTCACGGTACAAGTTATTGACGTTAACGGTAAAATCGATGTTCTGACCGGTGTTTTCTTCACTCAGTGCATGCCTCCATTAGGTTAGATTGATAGGTTTTTAAGCTTAAAGTCCTGAATTATATATCTTATTCTATATCGAGTACGAAATATACCCAATAGGTTTATGAAATGCAAATAATGGAGATTTTACTGGAATTCCTTAAATTGTTTCGAACAATATTTTGCAGCACTGGCCGCTATAATCTGACAACCGTTCTTATTGGGATGGCCGTCTCTTGTTATCGGGTATATTTGTTGTTTCTTGATAGCATTTTGTAATGGTGGCAAAACATCGATATAGTGTATACTGTCTTTCTTTAAATCTTTTATTATCGTATGCTTGATACTATCCTCGAAAGTAAATACTCTCTGGAATACAGAAAAGAAATTGATATCAGGATGTTTATTAATAACCGGTTCATATACCTTTTCTTTGGTGGGCAGCAGGACTACCATAAATGAAATGCCATATTCTTTACAGAAGGTGTGCATTGCATGCAGGCGGTTCAGGGTTATCCGCAACCCTTCCCGGACCTTTATATTATCGGGATTCAATCCGTGTTCCCGTAACCGCGGAGAGAACCCAATGAGTAAGTCGAGGTTCTTGTCATCCAGAAATACTTTATCGTGAGACTTCGCTGCTATTTTACGGATGAGAAATCGCTGCCAGATATTTTCAGTAAAGGCATACACCGATAGTCTATAGAGCATACTGTTATAGGTTAGAAAACGGATGATATAGCCAAAAGGACTTTTCGGTGCAGTGAAATCCACCCGTGAAGCTTTAAGGGAATCATAATCGAATACCAGTGCAGAATCACGCAGCGATCTCCAGTAATCCCTGTAATAGACACTGTCAAAGCCATCCAGTATATCATTTCCCAGATAGAGGCCTACAATAACCAGTTTCGGACGGAGCTTTATGGCCTCCTGCTCAAGCATGCTGTAGTATTCGACACAGCCGTATCCCCCCAGACCAAGATTGTAAACAGTTCGGTTCAATTTTTGGGATAACTGTGTTGGCCAGTTGTACTTTTTCGGGGTGGAGGCGCCATAGGTCTGTGAATCTCCAATTGTTACGATATCGGTTCTATCAGGCACAGACTCATTACGGAATCCCCAGTCATCGTGGCCGGAGGCATGGGGGACTATCCGGTGCCCCAGGCGATCGTCAGGTTCCATAGGGGTACCGAGGTAATCCGGTGTATGGAAAATCAGGCGAAGAAGGAATTCAACAAATAGCAGGGACAGTATAATGCTGGTAAAGAGCAGTCCTCCGTTTATGAAAACAGGTTTCAGGAATGATAATCTCGAAAATTTCATGGTATAAAGTATTATTTGAAAGGTAACTGAATTAGGCTTAATATATAATGTTACTATGGATTGAGACGAAGATTCTTATTTCCTGATAATAGATTTCGTAGTTATTCGCCCATTATTTTTCGAATTGAGAACAATAAAATAAAGGCCGTGTGCAAAGGCATTCGGTATCCGATAATGTGATTTGTTATGTAACGCATGCCTTGCTACGCAACGACCTTTAGGGATATAGAGGGATGCAAAGGTCATGGATTGTTTCAGCCACAATTTTGCTTTCTGTAATCGTTAATTCCCGGCAGAGACACTTCGTACCGTATAAAGAAACAGGCACTGAATTATCTGACGGGTCCTGACCTGCAATTCCCAATGCACCCTGCCCGGATGCAAGGTTTTGTAAGCTATAGCCATCACTGAAAATTACCGGGAAGGTATCTGCCGGTAAATCATCCAACGCTCCCTTCCGGGAATATTCAACTTTGTACAAGGCAACTGAATCGACACCTATTTTCACAAGACAGTTGACAGTAGCAGAATCCGGTCCATATGAAACAAGTATATAGAAAGTATGCCGGGTGATTTTTGCATCATTTCCGGTAATGACTATCGGCGGGCCCGAATCAACCGGCTCAGGCATGAGGCTCCAGTAAATATCAGCACCAATAAGCTTGAAACTGTCTGACGGTGTGACATATCCCACAATATATCCATTATCATACAGTTCCCTGGTATACACCATCTCCAGTTTTGTATATTCCAATGTTTTTCTGGGTATGAATATGCCCAAAAATGAAATGAATTGACTGGACTCACAGGGGTGATCCCATAAAACCGGATTAGAGCCGGTTAATGCTTCACAATCAACCACATGCGAATAAGATTGTCCCGGGAATACCAGAAAAATCAGCAACAGCATTCCTTGAATCAAGGGTCCTATTTTCTGAAAAGAGGTATGCATTACGGAGACCTTTTTTATAATTTAGTTTTTGCTAAATACAGGCTTTTTTTAATGTTATTCCGTAAAGTCCTTTATTTGTCATTTCTCCCTCCGGTCGAAATGACAGTCTTACCCGGTTTTCGGACAGACATTAATTAATATCACCGGTGCCTCATTAATCAAATCTTTATTAAATGGGAAAAAATACTTTCCAAAAATTACTTTTCCTTTTCCCTGCCACACAATTAAAACATAATTGTCCATATAAACAATGTAATTGTACATGCCGTTCCAAATATTATATGGCATTCCCAAGAAATTTTATATTATTGTAAGTATGCAACTGTCATGCCGCGGTATTGGTATGCAATATTCCACCTCCCGATTACTTCCCTCCGCTGTGACCGGCGAGAACGAAGAGATTAAATCTCCGGAAATGGGATTTTTTTTTATTGTCACAAAAAATCCGTCTCGTGTTATTTGGAATACATACCAGGCCTTTCTTTTCGTTTACTAACAGTTGTTACAGATATTTAACTGTATAGCGTTACAATAAACTGATTTTTTTAAGTATTCATGTTGCGAATTCAAATGCGATATCTCTATGACCCCGGGTGCCTCCATATCGTCCAGATTTTGAAATTAAGCCAATCGCACCTGTTCTTTCTATTCATTTCCGCGGAGAAAGAACAAAATGGTCTGCGCCGGCATATTTCAAAACTGTTTGAATTTGACCTGTTATAAATCATGATTGTTGCTATGCTACCATATACCCGGAAATTCTATGGTTCTTTCGGTCCTCATCCAATCTTGTGTAACCTATACCGCTAAAATGCATTGATATATAAACTCTTTTAATTTACAATGTTCAATGAAAATCCCTCTACCGTTACAAAAATATGCATGACCATTAAAGATATAATTCAATGGTACACAATTTGCTATTCGAATATATTTTTACATCCATTGTTTTAAGAAGGAGAGGTATGTCTGACTTGAAAATATGGCCGGGGAAGCCGTTTCCTCTGGGTGCAACGTGGGACGGTCACGGGACTAATTTCTCGCTGTTCTCCGAGCATGCAACGGGTGTGCAGCTCCTGTTGTTTGAGTCGCCGGAGAATCCGGTGCCGGAGCATGAGATATGGCTGAAGGAGCGTACTGCCCGGGTCTGGCACTGCTATCTGCCCGGCATTAAACCGCCGCAGTTGTATGCATACCGGGTAACCGGTCCGTACGAGCCTGAGCGGGGGCATCGATTCAATCCGCACAAGGTGCTTCTCGATCCCTATGCCAAGGCGATTGCGGGAACCTTCATGTGGGACAATGTGCTGCTCGGGTATAAACCCAACAGCAGAAACGAGGATCTGTCCTTTGACAAGAGAGATTCATCACTCTTTGTACCGAAATGTGTGGTAACGGATACGTGGTTTGACTGGGAAGAGGATCGCCTGCTGCGAAGGCCCTGGAATGAAACGATAATTTATGAAACCCATGTAAAGGGTCTCACGGCACAGCATCCCGATGTTGACGAGTCACAGCGGGGTACCTATGAAGGACTGGCATCACCCAGAGTGATCGAGTATCTGGTAAAACTCGGTATAACTGCCGTTGAGCTCCTCCCGATTCATCATCATGCCATAGATCGTTCCCTGTATGAACGGGGATTGACCAATTACTGGGGATACAACACTATTGGCTTTTTCGCACCGGACTGCCGTTTTTCCTCATCGGGAAACCAGGGGGAGCAGGTACGGGAATTCAAGCATATGGTCAAAACCTTTCACAAAGCCGGGATAGAGGTGATCCTCGATGTGGTTTACAACCACACGGCTGAGGGGGACCAACGGGGACCGACCCTGTGTTTCCGGGGTATTGACAATAAAGCCTACTATCAGCTTGATCCGAATAACATGCGTTACTACATGGACTTTTCCGGATGCGGCACGAGTTTGAGAATGGCCCATCCCCACGTCACTCAGCTTATCATGGACAGCCTCCGGTACTGGGTGCTGGAGATGCATGTTGACGGTTTCAGGTTTGATCTCGCCTCTGCACTGGCACGTGAATTTTTTGAGGTTGACAAACTGGCCACCTTTTTCGATATCATCCAGCAGGACCCGGTTATCTCTCAGGTCAAGCTTATTGCCGAACCCTGGGACATCGGCACGGGCGGCTATCAGGTCGGGAACTTCCCCCCGCTCTGGACAGAGTGGAACGGCAAATACCGTGATACGGTACGCAGCTTCTGGAAAGGCGACGAAAACCTGCTGGGAGATTTGGCATACCGCCTGACCGGCTCGAGCGACCTTTACAAGGATGACGGCCGGAAACCGTTTGCCAGTATCAATTTTGTCACCAGCCATGACGGTTTCACGCTCCACGATCTTGTCACCTATAACGCAAAACATAATGAAGACAATAAAGAGAACAATCGGGATGGTTCCAACGATAATCGCAGCTGGAACTCCGGTATTGAGGGTGACACTGACGACAAGAATATCAATAACCTCCGCATGCGCCGGAAAATGAATTTTCTCGCCACCCTGCTCCTCTCACAGGGCGTACCCATGATTCTGGGCGGAGACGAGATTGACAGAACACAGCGTGGAAATAATAATGTCTACTGCCAGGATAATGACGTTAGCTGGTATGACTGGGACCTCGATGATGAAAAACGGCAGATGCTTGCGTTCACCCGTTTTTGTATTCGTATCAGGCAGGAGCATCCCATATTTCGCAAACGCAGATTTTTCAAAGGGATAAAACCGCCGGGGAAAGAGATTAAGGATATAACCTGGCTCAGACAGGACGGCAGAGAGATGACCTCCCGGGACTGGAAGCAGGCCACTATGCATACCGTCGGTATTCTGTTCTCGGGAGAAGCAATAGATGAAATTGACAGTCAGGGGCAGACGGTACAGGACGACACCTTTCTGCTTCTTATTAACGGAGCCGGCGAGCCGGTTGATTTCAGGCTGCCGGATGTGATACAGTCGGGAGAAATTCTTATATACACCTGTGTGCCGGAATTGAATGAATCGGAGCGGCAGATAAAGGATCCCCGCCGGTTTATTCTTGAGGGGTATTCACTGGCGCTGCTGCGTAAAAAAAGGAAGGACACAGACTGATACCGGTGTGAGAAAGCGGTACATAATGAGTTTGTGTTATCACTTAACCGTTGCACCCCCTCCTAAATCTCCCGGAGGTGGACTTTTAGCGAAGTAATATTATAATAAAATCAATACCTTATAAGTCCTCCTCCGACGGTGCACTGAGCCTGGCAGAAGTTGGGACGCAACGGAATGCGGAGCATAATAGAGAAACAGTGACAATACAGAAAATAACGGTAAGGAGCAACCATGAAGAGTGACGGCCGCAAGCGGGTAATAATAGAAAATATATGGCCGCAGATTAACGAAGGTACATTTCCCATAAAGCGGGTAACCGGTGAAGAGGTCGTTGTTGAGGCTGATGTTTTTGCCGACGGTCATGATGAAATTGCTGCGGTACTTGCCTACACCAGCGACCGTCTGGATGACTGGCGGGAAGTACCGATGCAGCCACTTGGTAATGATCGCTGGCAGGCACGGTTTTGTATTGAAGAAATGTGCCGTTACTACTATACCGTCTGGGGTTGGATCGATCACTTCAAGAGCTGGCAAACGGCACTGATAAAGAAATCTGAAGCCGGTCGTGACATTTCAATGGATATACAAACCGGAATAACCCTCATCAGAGAAGCAGTAGGGAAAGCCTCAAAAAGTGATGCTGCCTTTCTGAAAGAGATTGTCGATTCGCTGACAAAGGAGAAAGAGGCTCCGGCAGCGGTTTCGATTGCCGCCGACCGTGAACTTTCCGCGGTCATGAACCGGTATGTGGATAAAAGTCTTGCCACCAGGTACCATAAAGAGTTCGCGGTATCAGTGGATCGGGACAGAGCGCGTTTCAGTTCCTGGTATGAATTATTTCCCCGCTCGTGCGGTCATGGTGATCACGGTACTTTTGCCGATTTTGAAGAGATGCTGCCGGTTATCGCGAACATGGGTTTTGATATCGTATACCTGCCGCCAATCCATCCGATTGGTAAAACAAACCGCAAGGGGAAAAATAATGCAACAACCTGTCATCCCGGTGATCCTGGCAGTCCCTGGGCAATCGGGTCTGACGAAGGTGGACATAAGGCTGTTCATCCTGCACTGGGAACGCTGTATGATTTTAAGCATTTTGTAAACAAGGCGCACGAACTCGGTCTCGAGGTGGCGCTTGACATCGCGTTTCAATGCTCACCCGATCATCCGTATGTGCGGGAACATCCGGAATGGTTTAAAAAGAGGCCTGACGGGACTATCCAGCATGCCGAGAATCCTCCGAAAATATATGAAGACATTGTACCTTTTGATTTCGAATGCGGGAACTGGGAAGCGTTGTGGCATGAGCTCAGGAGCGTTATCGAATTCTGGCTGGATACGGGCGTGCGCATCTTTCGTATTGACAACCCGCATACAAAATCATTTCCCTTCTGGGAATGGCTGATCAGTGCAATGCGTCAGGAGCATCCTGATGTGCTGTTTCTTGCCGAGGCATTTACCCGACCAAAGATCATGCAACGCCTTGCCAAGCTCGGTTTTTCGCAGTCATATACCTACTTTACATGGCGAAATACCAAATACGAATTAACGCAGTATATGATGGAGTTGACCCAGGGGCCGATGCGTGAATATTTCCGGCCGAATTTCTGGCCCAATACCCCCGATATACTTCCCGAGTTTCTCCAGTACGGCGGTCGGCCGGCCTTTATTCTCCGCCTGGCCCTCGCG
Source organism: uncultured Fibrobacterota bacterium (assembly GCA_964543525.1). Lineage (GTDB taxonomy): Bacteria > Fibrobacterota > Chitinivibrionia > Chitinivibrionales > JANQEN01 > CBDVBE01. The sequence continues at coordinate 8,940 of CAZIYW010000036.1, forward strand.
GCAACACTCTCCTCGAACTACGGCATATACGGTCCCGCTTATGAACTCTGTATTAACTCAGCAATGCCTGAAAAAGAAGAGTATGCCGATTCAGAAAAGTACGAAATCAAACAATGGGACCGTGAGCGGCCAGACAGTCTCACCGATCTAATCACCAGAATCAACAGGATACGAAAAGAGAATCCTGCTTTACAGACCACACTGAATATACGCTTTCATCATACCGATAACGATGTGCTTTTATTTTTCAGTAAACGCACGTCTGACGGTTCAAATACCATTCTGGTCATCGTGAATCTCGACCCTTTTCACACACAATCGGGATGGATTACCCTACCGGTGCATGAGTTTGATATTACCGCAGGCGAGACCTATCTGGTGCATGACCTCATTGCCGATGACAAGTATGTCTGGCAGGGAGAGCGGAATTATGTAGAGCTTAATCCGGCAATACTGCCGGTACATATCTTCCGCCTGCACCGGCGGCTGCGTAAAGAAACAGACTTCGATTATTACATGTAGCAAAGGCAAGAGTATGGCGGGAAAAAATATATCGGTTAATGAAACGGAATGGTACAAAGACGCGATAATCTACGAGCTGCACGTTCGTGCATTCTGTGACGGTAACGGTGACGGGATTGGCGATTTCAAAGGGCTTACGTCAAAACTGGATTATTTACAGGATCTGGGCATCAATGCCGTCTGGCTGCTCCCGTTCTTTCCATCACCGCTGCGTGATGACGGGTATGATATCGCCGATTACTGCAGGGTGCATCCGGATTACGGGACGCTTCGTGATTTTAAAAATTTTGTAAAGGCATCTCATGCACGGGGCATACGGGTTATTGCCGAGCTGGTACTCAACCATACCTCCAGCGAGCATCCGTGGTTCCAGAGGGCACGGCGGGCAAAAAAGAATTCCCGGTTCCGGAATTTTTATGTCTGGAGCGAAACACCCGAGAGATATGAAGACGCCCGGATTATTTTCAAAGACTTTGAGCAGTCCAACTGGGCCTGGGATGCCGTTGCCCATGCCTATTACTGGCACCGCTTCTATTCCCATCAACCCGATTTGAATTATGAAAACCCGGAAGTGCGTAAAGCGATTTTCAAGGTAATTGATTTCTGGTTCGATATGGGTGTTGATGGATTGCGCCTTGACGCAGTACCTTACCTGTTCGAAGAGGAAGGCACCAATTGTGAGAATCTGCCCCAAACGCATACCGTTCTGAAAGAACTTCGCTCCCATGTGGATGCGCATTACAAAAACAAGATGCTTCTCGCCGAAGCAAATCAATGGCCCGAAGATGCAGTTGATTATTTCGGTTCGGGTGATGAGTGCCATATGGCCTACCATTTCCCCCTTATGCCGCGCCTTTTTATGGCGGTGCAGATGGAGGACAGCTACCCGATTATTGATATTATTCGCTCCACACCAAAAATCCCTGACGCCTGCCAATGGGCAATTTTCCTGCGCAACCACGATGAGCTTACCCTCGAGATGGTCACGGACGAAGAACGTGATTACATGAACCGCACCTACGCACAGGATCCGAGAATGCGGATAAATCAGGGAATACGCCGCAGACTCGCACCGTTGCTCGACAACAATCGTCGGAAAATTGAACTTATGAAAATCCTGCTCTTTTCATTTCCCGGTACCCCTATCATTTACTACGGGGATGAAATCGGTATGGGAGACAATTTTTATCTTGGAGACCGAAACGGAGTACGAACACCCATGCAATGGAGTACCGGCAAGAATGCCGGCTTCTCCGATGCAAATCCGCAACGTCTCTATTCACCTCCTATTATTGATCCGCTGTATCATTACGAAATGATTAATGTTGAGAATCAGCAGGAAAACCTTTCATCATTACTTTGGTGGATGAAATGGGCAATCAACATGCGAAAGCAGTTCATGTGCTTCAGCCGCGGCGATATTCAGTTTGTTTCCTGCGACAACGCCAAGGTCCTTGCCTTCATACGCTCCTACAAGGACGAACATATGCTTGTCGTTGCGAATCTCTCGCAGTACATGCAGGTCGCTTCGCTTGATCTCAGGAAATACTCAGGCCGTATACCGCAGGAGGTTGAGAGCAGGAATAATCTGCCACCCATTCGAAAGCATCCCTATACCATTACCTTTTCACCGTACGGCCATTATTGGTTTAACCTGCTGAAGGTACGGCGGAGGGTAACGGACAAACGGAAACGACCGTTAAAATTCCGGATTGCCGGACCGTTACAAAATTTACTTAAAGGGAAAGCATACGAGAATCTGGAGAAAACGATATTGCCGGAATATCTCAAATCGTGCCGCTGGTTTGCATCAAAGACAAGAACTATCAGACGTATCGCCATAGATGAATATATTGTTGCGAATGACTTCTGTATTTCGATTCTTGCAGTACAATATCAGGAAGGCGAGGATGAACGGTATTTTCTTCCCCTTGCCTTTGCTGAAAAAGCAGAGGGCGAGCGTATACAGGAAGAATTCCCGCAGGCGGTTATCTGCCCGGTAAGTGTAGATAAAAAGTATGGTATTCTGTATGATGCGCTCTGTAATGAGCACCTCCAGAAGAAAATTCTGAATACCATTTTAAACAAAGGCAGACTCAAGGGAAAGCACGGCGATATTGTTGGTATTCGTGGTAAGAAACTCAATGGACTTCTCGGTAGTACCACGGAACTATCTTCACGTATGCTAAAAACGGAACAGAGCAATACTTCCGTAAAATTTGAAAATACCCTTTACATGAAATTTTACCGGAAGCTTGACAATGGAACAAATCCCGAGCTCGAAATAATACATTTTCTTACCGAAAAAACCGGGTTTTCATACATTCCACAGTTCGGCGGTGCCGTTGAGTACCGATCCCGGGGAGCGGAACCGGTTTCGATTTGTTTACTCCAGGGATTTGTCGAAAACAGAGGCGACGCCTGGTCCTATACGCTTGATATAGTAAAACATTATTTCGAACGGGTGCTGGCGCAAAAACCGGTACTGCCCGAAAATGAATCAGGCATGGCACTGTCCATACCCGCTGCCGATGTTCCGCAGGTAGTCAAGGATTTGATTGGCGGCGTCTATCTTGAAATGGCTGAATTCATGGGAAAACGAACTGCGGAAATGCACCAGGCACTGGGCTCCATGCCCGATTTTCCGGGGTTCGGCGTTGAGCCCTTTTCAGTACTCTACCAGCGCTCCGTTTTCCAGTCCATGCAGAGCCTGTGTAACCGGGTTATACAGACGCTCAGGAACAATCTGAACAGCCTCGATCAATCGATTCACGAAGATGCAGCGATCGTACTGTCATCTGAACGGACTATCCTTGAATTGATGCGGCGAATAACAAAGAAGAAAATTTCAGCTTATAAAATACGGATTCACGGAGATTACCATCTGGGACAGCTTCTGTATACGGGTAAAGATATTATAATAACGGATTTTGAGGGTGAGCCTGCACGGCTGCTGAGTGAAAGAAAACTCCTCTATTCTGCACTGAAAGATGTCGCAGGCATGGTCCGTTCTTTTCACTATGCCGCATATGCTGTGCTGTTTCTCAGTACACATTTCAGGCCTGAGGACCTGCAAATACTCGAGGAATGGATTCGTCCATGGCACGAGTATGTTGCCGGTGTGTTTCTGGATTCATATTTTGATGCCATGAATAATTCATCCATTGTTCCGCAGGACCCCGAGGATCGTACTAAACTTCTGCATGCCTTTCTGGTTGAGAAGTCGCTATATGAACTGGGGTATGAATTGAACAACCGTCCGTCATGGACAGCGATTCCCCTGCGGGGTATACTGAGTATATTAGAAAAAAACATATAATTAAGGTGAGATTATGACTGAAAAACGACGGAAAAAATCGTCGGTATCCACGTCAAAGAAGGCGCGTATTTCCGATTACGACATTCACTTATTCAAGGAAGGCAATCATTTCCGTGCGTATAAGAAACTCGGTGCTGAGGTGACAAAGTCCGGTAAATTTCAGGGTACCCACTTTGCGGTCTGGGCGCCGAATGCAAAGAGCGTTTCTGTTATCGGGGACTTCAACGGATGGAACAACCGGGCACATTACCTGTCGTGCCGTTCAGACAGTTCCGGCATCTGGGAAGGATTCATTCGAGGTGTTGAGAAAGGAATGTTGTATAAGTATCATATCGTCTCACACTATGACGGCTATGAAGTTGACAAAGGCGATCCATTTGCATATTTCTGGGAACTTGAGCCGCGGACTGCATCTATTGTCTGGGATCTTGAGTATGCCTGGCACGACAGTACGTGGATGAAAGAACGGAAGCGACGTAACTCGCTCGAATCACCTATTGCAATATATGAGGTACACCTCGGCTCCTGGCAGCGGAAAATTGAGGAGGGCAATCGATCGCTTACCTACCGGGAACTCGCGGTCAGCCTGGTGAACTACCTGAAGGAGACACATTTTACGCATGTTGAATTCCTGCCGGTCATGGAACACCCCTTTTACGGTTCCTGGGGCTATCAAACCGTGGGATACTTTGCGCCCACCAGTCGTTACGGTACGCCGCAGGATTTCATGTATCTCATCGATACACTGCACCAAAACAACATCGGCGTCATTCTCGACTGGGTCCCGTCACATTTCCCCTCAAACGAAAACGGGCTTGCCTATTTTGACGGTACCCATCTATTCGAGCACGCCGATCCACAGCGGGGATTTCATCCCGAATGGAAGACGTACATATTCAATTTCGGCAGAAATGAGGTGAAAAATTTCCTTATAAGTAATGCCCTGTTCTGGCTTGATAAATACCATGTTGACGGTTTGCGTGTCGATGCGGTCGCGTCAATGCTCTATCTCGATTATTCGCGAAAAGAGGGAGAATGGATTCCGAACAAATTCGGCGGGCGGGAGAATCTTGAAGCAATCGACTTCCTGAAAAAATTCAACGAAACCGTGTATGCCGAGTATCCCGATGTGCAGACTATTGCCGAGGAATCCACTGCCTGGCAGGGGGTTTCCCGCCCGGTCTTTATGGAGGGACTGGGCTTCGGTATGAAATGGAATATGGGTTGGATGCACGATACGCTCGAGTATTTTTCCAAAGATCCCATCTACCGCAAGCACCACCACAATCAACTTACGTTCAGTATGATTTATGCCTTTACCGAGAACTTTATACTACCGCTTTCTCACGATGAAGTGGTTTACGGCAAAGGTTCGCTGCTGCGCAAAATGCCCGGTGACGATTGGCAGAAATATGCCAATCTCCGTTTACTTATCGGGTACTTTTTCATGCATCCGGGGAAAAAACTGTTTTTCATGGGTGGTGAATTCGGCCAGTGGGACGAGTGGAACCATGATAAAAGCCTTGACTGGCACCTTTGTGCCTTTGCGCCCCACGAGGGTATCAAGCGGTGGATTACCGACTGTAACACCTTTTACCGTTCCCAGCCTTCACTGTATGAGCAGGATTTTATTCATCACGGTTTTGAATGGATCGACTGCACCGATTACGAAGCCGGTGTACTCGCGTTTATCCGCCGGGCGAAAGATCCTGATGACATTACTGTTGTAATATGCAACTTCACCCCGGTACTACGAACCAATTACCGCATAGGAATTATAAACAGCGGTATATGGAATGAGTTGCTCAACAGTGATGCAAAGATTTACGGCGGCAGCGGTCAGGGAAATCTGGGACGGGTTGAAGCCGTCCCCGTGCCGTATCATGGTAAAACCCACTCACTTTCTTTAACGCTGCCTCCTCTTGGTACCCTCGTGTTGCGAAAAAAGAATGGCTAACGCGGGAATATATCGGAAACCATCGGCTACCAATTGACATAGGAGATTTTACATGAAAAGAGGTTCAGGTATACTTCTCCATATTTCTTCACTGCCGTCCCGTTACGGCATCGGGGATATGGGTCCTGATGCATATCGTTTCGCCGATCTGCTCGCGAAAAACAGACAGTCCTTCTGGCAGGTACTTCCCCTGAATCCTGTGAATCCCGGAGCGGGAAACTCACCCTATTTCAGCAGTTCATCCTTTGCAGGCAATCCGCTGCTCATCAGCCCCGACATACTGGTACAGGAGGGATTTCTCAGTGAGCAGGATTGTGCGGAAATACCCGGCGGCGTTGAAAATATGGTTGATTACCCTGCTGTTCACGCATACAAAGAAAAACTACTCGATAATGCATACCTGTCACTCAAAGCAGGCATGGGTGACCGGGAAGCGTTCGATGCATTCTGTACACAACAGGCACATTGGCTTGATGATTTTTCACTTTTTAGCGTATTAAAAAAAAACTATGGCGGAATCATCTGGGCCGAATGGCCTGAACCTCTGAAATACCGGGATGATAAATCTTTACAGGATGCACATTCAGAAAACAGCGATCTTATTGAAAAAGAGAAATTCATCCAGTTTATTTTCTCCCGGCAATGGGCCGCATTGAAAAAGCATTGTAACGATAACGGTATCAGTATCATTGGCGACATGCCGATATATGTCAGCTATGACAGTGCTGATGTCTGGGTTAACTACCGGTTGTTCAAACTGAATGCCGACAAAACGCCCTCTGCTGTATCCGGTGTCCCGCCCGATTGCTACAGTGAAACCGGGCAGTTATGGAACACACCGGTTTATTCCTGGGAGAATCTCAAACAGGAAGGGTACCGGTGGTGGATACAACGCATGCAGGCAATGCTCGCCAGTTTTGACATCGTACGTATCGACCACTTCAGAGGACTGGTACAGTACTGGGAAATACCGGCCGGGGAGAAAACAGCGATACACGGGGCATGGCAGGATGTTCCGGTGTATGATTTTCTGAATACGCTGCTGGAATATATCCCCAAATCCGCCATCATTGCAGAGGATCTCGGTACTATTACCCCTGATGTCCGTGAAGTAATGCAACATTATGGTTTCCCGGGAATGAAAATTCTCCAGTTCGCTTTTGGTGAAGATGATCCGCACCACCCATACCTGCCGCATGCCTTTGAACGAAACTTTCTTGTGTATCCGGGAAATCATGACAACAATACGATACGGGGATGGATTGAAGATGAGCTTTCCGAAGTAGAAAAAACGAGACTGTACCGGTACCTGGGTCGCAAACTTATACCTGAAAAAACTGTTGAAGCACTCATCAGACTGATAATGATGTCTGTGGCGGACGTGGCAATTATTCCCATGCAGGATATCCTTGTACTCGGCAGTGCCGCGCGTATGAACCGTCCCTCGGAATCATTCGGCAACTGGCGATGGCGAATGACCGGGGAACAGATGTCCGAAACAGTACTTGACAATATTGGCATGATGACACAAATATATGGCAGGTGCAGGTAATCCGATAAATGATTTAACATTTAAAAAAGTAAAGGAGTTAAGGATTATTATTGTGACATGTAAGATTGAAAGCACAAGAAGCATAATAGTTTAATCCCGATGTTTTTTCGGGATTGTATAATTTACATATGTGAATTGAATGACAACGCTGGGAATCAGTGTTTGATGAACGAATAGTAATTTTTGGGTGTCATTTGTGGGTAAAAAGCTGTTAAAGACAAAGAACTGCTGAAAATAATAATATCCCGCAACATAAAATTTTAGAAATCCACCGGAGGTACATGCAATGCTTTGATTAATCGAACTATATTATTATCGACAAACACCAACGTTCTTTCTTGAATTAACAAAAAAGGAAAAAGATTTAAAAGCTTTATAAGATTAAAAGATTATTATTGGCACATGCAAGATAGAAAGCGTAAAAGACACATCAAAAAGAAATGCAACCAGTGAGGCATTACGTATAACGTTTTCATCAAACCGGCTTTTATTGATGACAAGAAAGAAATATATAATCGATAGTAAAAACAATAAAAATGCAAACAGGATACTGTTAATCCGGTATTCAAAAACCTCGGATACTACTATTTCACTGATAAAAAAGCAGGAGATTAGATGCATTACCATTGCAGCGATGAAAAGTACTATTGCGATTACTTTTTTATGCACCTGCACACTCCACGTAAAGTAAAATGACGCGTATTATTTTAACATACTGCGATTGGTTGTGTATAGAGTAAAATAACAAATTACCGGGAAAGTGGTAATTATCCGGAAGCAAAGGATGAATAATTAACCGATACCCTCTTTACCTGCTCGCGCCCTCTCAATAAGCCGCTGTACTGAGAAATCAAATAATCCGTTTCTACCTTTGCTTTTCCTCAAAAAAAGAAACCTTCCCCGGCAGCTCCTCCCATGAATCAAAAACAATATCTGGAATAACTTTCCCATTCAAATCATGAATAAAGGCACTCATATCATCACCGGTAAAAAACGCAGTGCGCATACCGGCTTCTGCTGCGGGCTGGATATCGAGAGAGAGGTCGTTGCCGACAAAGAGCGTCTGATTGGGCAGGATCTGCAACTCATACAGGGCATCAAAGAGCTTTCGCAGGAGCATCTGGTTCGGTTTAGCAACGCCATATTCACAGGAGAGGAACACGAGATCATCATCAAAAAGCTCGCGGTAATCATCGAAGGCATTGTTACTCTGGTCTCTGATCAGCAGGGTTAAATCGATGGGCGTATAGAACTGGGCGTTTGAGAGAATACCGCATTTTATGTTGTTTTTATTCAACTCACTCAGCGCACCGACCGCACCATCGTAAAACTGTCTTCCCAGGGCGTGAAAATTATAATAGAATGCGGCGCACTTTGCCACATCCCTGTTTTCACCCAGATCGAGTACTGACGGGTCATAACCGTGACGGCCCAGCATCATGATAATAACCACCCAAATCTCCTCAATACGGACTTCGGGAAAGGTTACCCCCTTTTTCAGGCTTTTCTCGTGGTTGAGTGCGATAAGGCCGTGGTAGAAATCGTGAAGTGTCAATTCCGGTGGTCCTCCGGGATTCATCTCTTCAAGAAACGGGGTGAATTTAAAAAAATCCGCTGTTTTTCTGAATGCCTCGAGCAGCGCCTGTTTTTTCAGCTCAGGATCTGAGAATTCGGGGCGCCAGTAATTGACGAGGGTACCGTATATATCGCATATCACCGCTTTGATATCATACAGTTTTTCGACACGGCACGGATAGGAAAGAGGTGTGAATACTCTCTCTTCCGGGAAAGACTCTTTTTCGTGAATTATTCGTGCAAATTCTGCGACTATTGACAACTGCATTTTCCTCTTGCTGTTAATTAAAAAGTGACGACGCTTTACCTCGATACGCTATGTTACATTTCGGCCAGCTTAATGCATTGCTCGGTAAGCAGTCCTGTCACTTTACTCTTTACGCGGAGATTAATAATCGCCTGCCTAGTGGCCGTAGGTTGTATCGAGGCAAGCGTGAGCCGACTAACATACCGATAGACGAAACGGGCATCCTCACCCTAACCAAACTACTTTTTCTATTTACTCGGCTTATAATCCTTAAGATATTTCAAAAAATCCGTCTTCGTTGAAAACATGGCCCAGGTAGTGCTGTCCAGAGATTCCTTATAGAGTTCGAGCGTTTTTACAAATGAGTAGAATTCAGGATCCCTGTTGTATGCAGCGGCGTATATTCTGGCTGCCTGCGCATCAGCTTTACCCTTGACCACCTGTGCTTTCCGGTATGCCTCGGAATAAATCCGCTTGAGCTCCTTTTCCTTATCACCGGAAATGCTCTGGCTTTCACCGCGTCCCTCGGAGCGGTACTTCTCGGCAAACTGTTTTCGTTCGGCGATCATTCTTCGGAACACATCCTGCAGCACGCGATCCACATAATTGATTCGCTTGAAACGCACGTCAACAAGCTCTATGCCCAGGTCAAGCAGCTTTGGCTGCGCCTGTTTGATAATCTCCCGGCACATGGCTGAGCGACCCAGGGAGATTTTATAGTCAGTCGTATCTTCAGTCAGGGTATCAAGACCCAGATTTATACCCATTTTCCTATCCGTATTCCGCACCGATTCTATCAGATTATGCGATGAGACCAGATTGCGCACCGCTGAATTAATAATATTATCCAGTTTCTGATGAGCCGAAATTTCGTTGTTTACTTTTTTCATAAACACAAGCGGATCTTCGATTCGCCATCTCCCGAATGCATCGACCCAGATATAGGTTTTATCCCGGGTCGGGATCTGCTTGGGATCACCGTCCCATTCAAGGATATTCTTGGGGAATACATTGGCGACATGCACCACGGGAAGTTTGAATTTCAGTCCCGGTTTTGTAACTGTTTTACCGATAACCGCGCCACCTTTCTGAAAAAGGGTAAGCACCACCTGCTCGCGCTCGTCTACAATGTAAAAGCCGCTTTTAACAATATATCCAACAATGATAACAAGTATAATAATTACAATACGTTTCATTATTTACCACCTTTCTCACCAAGATTCAACAGCGGCAGTACCCCCTTCTGATCATAGTCCACCACATATTTATTCCCCAGTTTCGGCAGTATATCATTCATGGTTTCAAGGTACATTCTTCTGCGGGTAACATCCTTTGCACGGGCATATTCATTATGCAACGAAACAAACCGGCTCGAATCACCACGGGCCTTATTCAATCGGTCAAGTGCGTATCCCTCGGCCTGGCGTATAATTTTCTCGGCCTCACCATGCGCTGCCGGTACCACCTTATTATATTCACCGCGCGCTTCATTGATCATCTTTTTCTTCTCCTGCTCAGCCTGGTTTACTTCGTTAAAAGACGGCTGTACCGGCTCGGGAACGGTTGTGTTCTGCAGTTCAATCGTCGTAACGGTCATACCCGTACCCGCTTCATCAAGCGCTTTCTGTAACTCAACCTCAACCATACTTGCTATGGCTTCCCGCTCCGAGAGAATCTCATCAATACTCCGGTCGCCGACCACCTGCCGCATTATTGCTTCAGACATGTCCCGCAACGTTGCCTCCGGCTCACGCACTTTAAACAAATAGGACACCGGATCGCTGATTCGGTATAACACAATCCACGGTACAACCGCACAGTTAAGGTCACCGGTAAGCATGAGCGACTCGTCAATATATCTGCTCTCCGGCTCGAACTGTGTCTTGACACCCGCCTGCTTGGTGCGTTGCCCGAATTCTTCGGTATGCTCTTTGGTCACCTTCACATTGGTACGTTTTTCAATACCGTCAGGCCATTTGAACCATATTCCCTGTTCATGCATGCGCACATATTTACCGAAACGCTGGATAACCGCGACCTCATCTGCACCAACCGTATACAGACCGGTAATAAACACCCACAATCCGGCAACAATAAGAATAAACACTAAAAACAACGTCTGATTCTTCCAGTTGAATCTCCTTTTTATCTGATTCAGTAACTGGGTTATCGGGTCAAGCTGATTGTTCATTAAACCCCCCTCTATAACATTTATTTTCTATTATTTACTCCTCTTAAACAATACAGGTTAGAAATATAATTAGCTCCAGGTGAAATTCAAACATTCCATTCAGTCTTTTCAAATTTCTATTAAAATAGAATTCAGTAAAGGCGCTCGTGACCATTCGCTTCGCTCATGTCCACTCGCACTACTCCGCGGCGGTGGCTTTATACCACCGCCTTGGCCAAAGCGGATGCTTCGCCCCCTTTGGAAACCCCATAATAAGGTTCCCCCACTGGAAGTGGGGGCTTAAAGTTTAGTAATAACAATACCGCATTACTCCATCACTCCATTCAGAAAAGACGGTGAATGAGTCTTTTCCGGTATAGATTCTAATTACTTCAATAAAAAAGATTTGCGTAAAATCATATGAACCATTTCGTTGTACGGATCACAGAATTATATTGTTATTTGGGATTTTACGATACTCATCACTAATAGTAGTCGAATATTTTTCCATTTAATATTTCAGGGGAGACGCTATGGCTTTTATTACCACGACGCTGAACACCTTGCGGGCTGTCACCGAGCGTTATACGAAAACGATTGTAAAGGAATACGGAAACGGACTGCTCCTGTTTACCGAGCGGGGGGGGAGATTACTGGGAATGTTCCCTTATGGTGAAGGTGATAATGCACTCTGGGTGAATGAAAATCTTGATGAATGTCTGCTGGGACACTCCGCCCATATCGGCGGGGAGCGTCTCTGGATTTCACCGGAGCGTAATTTCTACTACGAAAACCCGCGTGACTTTGAAGGGTATCGAATACCGTCTGAAATTGACCCGGGTGAATACACCTGTAAAAAAGACGCCGAAACCATTTTATTTCAGAATAATTTTTCCCTGCTTGAGTATGACCGGAATATGCTTTTTGACAACAGTGTTGAGCGACGATCCTTTTCAGTAATTGCCGACCCGTACAACACCGGTCATCCCTATGTCGGTGTCTCAATTACCGATGAGGTTGATGTAAATGATACGGAAATCGTTATGTGTGCCTGGTCGCTGACGCAGGTGTATACCTGTGGTCCCGAATCACCGGGTATCGCCCTTTTTCCGGTAAAACCAGGTTGTAATCTTATCAGTTATTTTGATCAGATACCGGATGACCGTGCCGAAGTACTGGAAAATGTTGCCCGATTCAAGATTGACGGCAGTTTCAGTATCAAGCTGGGTATCCGGCCCGAAGATGTGCCTCTTGATAATCCCTGCAAAGCGGTGTATCTCTCACGGACAGGCTCCAATAAGGCAACCTGGTTCTGTGTGATAAAACGAAGCAATGATATTCCCCGAACACAGGATGAATGTGTGGACATGGCAAAAAACGACCCGAACGGCCCGAAAGGAGCTGTGCAGGCATTCAATACCGATCACGGCTCCAAGGAGGAGATGATTGCCTATCCCTGCGGTGAACTCGGTTTACAATTAAAAAAAGGCGTAGCCGAAGGAGATAAAACAGTGAGCCGCGCAACCCATGAATTACTCAGCTACTGCGGTTCACGTGAGGAAATGTTCGAGCTTGCCGGGAATGCTCTGCAGATACAGTCACTTCCTGAGGTATATTGAATTCCAGGGTAATGAACGGATGCCGGCATGCAATGAAGCGAACCGGTACATGCCGCTGAACTTATCATATAATACTGTTAATGGAGAACAGCGAACGCTATGCGCCAAAAACTATATATTGAATCAACCGTCTGGTACCAGATGGTCAATTATGTTTCCTCCGGATTTAAAGAACGCACCGAGGAAATGTTTGAACTCATTAAAGAGAATAAATACGAAATTTACATTTCAAATATTGTCCTTGAAGAGATCTCTCTTAATAACAAAAAGTACCGTGAAAAACTCTACAGTCTGATAAAAAAGTACAAGCCGCTGGTAATCTTCGAAAATAAAGATATTGAATTGCTTGCCCATGCGTATACTGAAAATGCCTTTTCCGAGAAGAAAAAAGTTGATGTTATATGTGACGCGTTCCATGCTGCAATTGCCACCGTGGCGAATATTACCTATATGGTCAGCTACAACTACCGCAACCTGCTAAATATAGGCATTCAGGAGCATATGAAATCAGTCAATCTCCTGGCGGGATATACGAATAATTTATTGATTCTGCCGCCGATTATGTTTCTTAAAAAGGATGAGTATCACGGTGAGACAGGCACGGTTAATAATCTGGTGTGGGAGATAAAAAGAAGCTATGGTAAAAAGCTGGAGGCGCTGGAGAAAAAAACTATTATAAGAAGACTCAACTATCATAAAGATCTCACCAACCGGTTGATTAAAAAGCTTTCTCTGAAAACAGTCACTATCGAGCATGAAGCTTCAATGGTGATTCTATAATTGTTTCACGACGCTTTTTCTTCATAGCACCTGTCCCGATATATTTTACTCATTCAATTTTCATCCGTATTCCTTTAACAATCGACAGACACTGATCCACAACTGCTATGGCTTTACGTGAAGAATTTGCTCAACAGGGTGACTGGCTTTTCCGCTGGAGAAGTTTTTTACCATTACTGCTGCTGCCGCCGGCAGGGGTGGCATTGTATGAATCAGCCCGTTCTCCCCTTCTCTTCAGGCATCCGTACGATTGTATTTTTACCGTTGCCTGTATCCTGCTCTCCTTTTCGGGAATGGTGGTGCGGGCAATCGCAATCGGCTACAGTGCAAAAGGTACCTCCGGCGGAAACACAAAAAAACAGCGTGCCGACACGCTTAACACAACCGGCATTTATGCAACGGTTCGACATCCACTCTACTTGGGTAACGCTATCATATTTACCGGCATCGTTCTATTTCTAAAGGTATGGTGGTTTTTTGCCGTGAGTGAGTTACTGTTTGCTCTTTACTATGAGAGAATAATGTACCGCGAAGAGGAGTTTCTCCGCACCAAATTCGGCGAGACCTACGATGCATGGGCGAACCATACACCGGCATTCATCCCCCGTTTACACACCTGGTCGTCACCGAAGCTTCCGTTTTCTCTGTGGAGAATTATTAAACGGGAATATATCGGCTACTTTGAAATTGTTGCCAGCTTTACACTGCTTGCCGGTATACAGGATTATCTGATACACGGCACCGTCCGTTTCCATCCCGGATGGACTCTCTTTTTCAGTGTCGGATTTCTCTTTTTTATTGTCATACGAATTATCAAAACGGTAATGAAGTTACGACGGAGAAAAAAGTGGATAACCTGAAGACTCCAGTTTCTCTATTGAAAATGCTCCTTCTTCTCATGGTTATCGCAGCGCTTCACTGCAGTAAAAATAAGACGGATCCGTGTCTGGCGGAATGGGGCTGCAGTGACTGCAACTGCCTGTTTGATAAACTCCAGCGGAACCTGCACGATCCGCTCAAAGCGCAGCAGATTCAGGAATGCTACGATAGGGTGTGTAAATAAAAGGTTACCGTCGATGCAGTTCTTCAGGCAGTTTTTCAACCAGCCCGAATTCAAGCACTCCCCACATGCCTATCAGAATAGCTTCGGCAGTATCGTGCCGCAGGGAGGTGGGACGGTGTATACCGGACCAGCGAATAATCTGTCGAGCCATACCGTCGGCATATTTCCTTGCATGCACACTGGTTCTTCTCTCCCGTAAATAGAGTAGACGCTGACGCCAGACTTCAGCCCGCACCTGTTTAACCCTAATCTTTCGTTTCCTGGCATTCTTAATCCACAGATTGGCAATGTCCCCGCCACCTTCCACAACAACCCAACCGAGATCCTCAATACGATTCATTAAAGAATACGCAACGCGCCTGAGTTTTTCCATAGTGCCGAAATGTTGTGAACGGTACCAGCACAACCGGCCGTCACCCTGATACAGGGCAAAACCGGTGCGCAGTCCGGCGTCCACTGCAAGGAGAGATTTTTTATTCATAGCCGTCCGAATGATTCGTGTATTTGTTAATGCAATCTCTTTTTGCTTGTCCGAATGAAATTTAACAGACGTTATTCCGGTATGCTTCCTGGCCGGAATCCATAGGTTAATACTTTCAAACTTTAGATTCCCGCCACGAGCATGCGGGAATGACGCTTTGAGATACATACTACTCATTTCATTATACGTTTAAAACGTGATATATAAAAGATAAAAAAACAAGGAATAGAGGATATTGTTTGGGGCAATCCTCTATTCCTCTATCCCTGAAGGGGGCACTTGCAGGGGTGTGGATCTTTATGACTGAATACTTTTGTGCATTCAGTACGTTATGCAGTAGTTTGCTTTTCGAAAATACTACTGCTTCATTTCATTATTTCAAATGAGTTACCGGTAATACCACTTCGCCGGCCGTAGCCGTTGAGCGAGCTGAATGTTTTATAATTGCCGCGGTTTACCAGTACTACCTTATCCCCCCAGTTACCGTCCAGGCAATACACATCATTGTTGCTCGCGATATACCGTACCATAGCCGTATGTTCGCTCAGTTGAATAAAATCTCCCGGATTCGGCTTGAAATTCAGGGACGATATCTCACTCTTTTTAACGTATTGTGCATTACTCTCAAACCATGATATCAGGATATTCCACCCTAATTTCAGCCAGTTTGGCCGTGTGGTGGAGCCACCGTCATCACCGAGGGGACACCCGCCGATACGCATGCAGTAACAGTAGAACTCGGAGCACCAGGCGCCGTTGTAATAGGTCTGAAATTCATAAGGGTAAATACCGGATCCGGGTTTGCCCAGCTCCTTGCCGACCGTTTCATTACTGCGGCCCTCCTGAGTCTTACCCCACTCAATCGCCTCATAGGGTATCAGATCAAGGGTTACCTTAAACTCCTGTTCCAGTTCAGTAACGGGAATGGTATATTCGATTAATTCCTCCTGCTGTCCTTCAATTTCAAGGCAGCGCTTGAAACGCAGGCTGTCGAGTACCGGCAGTGTCTTTGTCGCTTCAGCCGTTGCCTGGTTCATCCCGGATACACCGCCACTTATTTTTTGCGTCATGAGATTATGGCTCCCTGCCTTGACTATACGAAATTTTGATCTGTCGGAACCGCAGGTGACTACTGCAACAAGGACCGATTGAGAGACGGTGCTCAAATAATTGCCGACCGGAATAGTATGCACACCCGCAGGAAGAGCCCGGTTAAACACGGTGGCTACTTTCGATCCCTTTACATTAAATACCTCAATGGAAACCCGCTGCCCGCCCGCAGTAACGGGTATACTAATTTGTGAGCCCTTAAACTGTGGTGCCGGCACCTCTTTCTTTATCATATAAGCAACTGCCGTAGCGTCTCCAGTGACATTGAAAACACCGCTTGAATCGGTCGTATCTGCATAGCCGTTTTCAACAAGCTCACAAATAAGGCCGAATACCTTGAAATCAGCCTGATTCTTAACGGTGCCGTTCAGCTTGAACTGATCTTGAGCCCGGATGATTGTGACACACAACATCACAATCAGTATGATACATTTTTGAAGTTTCATCATTCCCTCCCATTTTATGGATATGATAGTTCATTTAACTACTGTTTTACACAGATAGTACCGACAATAAAACTCCGGTTATTTTATCAGTGACAATTTCCTTGTTTCAACAGCATTGTCGTGCTTTAGTGAAACAAGATACACTTCCCTCCCTTTACTCGACTGATTATAATTCCAGAAAATAGTATTACTGCCTTATACAGTTCCGGAATGTGTATATTCACGGATTTTTCTACCGTTAACGTTAACTATCTGTAAACACCAATCACTTTGCACAGGTAAGGTTACCGTAAACGATATAGTACCGTCTGTCATTCTCCCTGCAGCAATTTCTTCTGCAATGATACGCTCTTCTTCTTCGGGGGAAACAACGCCATTGGCAAAGGTATCCTGCTGAAAAACCGGGGGCCAAATTAAAATAGCAATTACCAATTGCTTGATAATTGCTATTCCTTTATTTCTCATGGCCCCCCCCTCTCCCAATTATATCAAGAGTACCTTGAGCAGAAGTTAAATTTTTACCATTCCCATTATCTTATATAAATAATAATATATTTTTCCGGTAAAAGTGGGATTTTTCAGGGGAAGAAAGTGAAAAAATGGTTACAAATCCAGATGATTTTGACACCACTTTATATGGTTAATTGACTGATTTATAATATGTTAAATATTTTTAACCACATTTTTATAAAAATATTTTGTAACAACTTCGAGGAAAAAATGACACCATCTCACACAATTACTGCAAATTCTGTATCGCTCTAATAATTGATTCCTCACTTTTATATGTATCACAGAGTTCCTGAAATTCTTTGCGATTCAGGATTTTATTCGTATACACTTCTGTACTCACCGGGTAAATGATATATCTGTCCTGTTTTTTAAATTTAACTTTTCGCTTCATACGCTCGCGTTTAGTATTTGTCACCACAAAGTCGGGCTCCTTTTCATAAGAAATGGTAACCGGTCTGACCGCATACCCCAAAAACGCCCATACCTTTGTCTGCCTTCGCTGTAGATCATAAAATACCGGAACCATCATACGATTATCCTGGGCGAGATCGATATCTTCCTGTATTCCGGAAATCCACATTTTCGCAGTTTGTCTATACTTTTGTTCCTCTTCAGTGGCTATAGTAATCATATCCTTTGTTACCTGCAGGCCAATCTCCCCTGCCGTTATTAGAAAGAGACCATACAGGAGCGATTCAATCTCCTTCAATTCGGTAAGGAGTGGTTTTTTGGATCTGCCGTACTGGTGCAAACGACGGGCCTGCATGAGGTCTGCAGAAGAAAAATATTTCTCCAGCACTGTCCGCACAAAGGTATACGCCTTTGCTGTCCGGAGGTAATAGGTAGCAATGGGCTCACAGGTTAAATCGGGATAGATTTCAATTATTTCTTCAGGCATAGCGGCGCCGGCAAGAGGTATCTCCAGACTCTTTATATGGGTCTCACGTGTTAGTGCAAGAACACTTTTAAATACCTCAACCAGCAGCTTTTTATACTCTTTCCCCAGCTTGAGTTTCACCGCTTCAGCCATTTTTTCCGGCATGATAAACGGTTCCAGTGCAAAGGTTTTATAGTCATACCATCCGGATTCTTTTGTCGGAGCAAGCGAAATGTTTCCTGCACGGATTTCCTTTATTAATACATCAATAAGCGAAAAGCCCTTCGGTATCGGACGATTGCCGTAGAGCTGCTTGATCAATTCCGTTTCATGTGCCATGGAAGGTGGGATAAAGCTGCTGGTGCATTTCGGGGCTCCTTTTGCTACCGGCTGACGAAAGTCACAGTACTCAGGCGGAAACGGATTGTTCAACGCTTCAATCAAATTCAGGTGCGCCGTATAATCCAGTCTCACCTGCTTGTTCTGGTTAAGTGCCGTCTGTAACACCAACTGCTCACGGCTGTCGGAAATTGATTTCTGAAGAAACCGATCCTGCTTGAAAATTCTCTTCAGCTCTTCACTCCAGGTATAGAAACCAACAGGCTTGGACCGCAGTTCATCTTTGAAAAACATTTTTATCGAATCGGTCGAGGCTTTTCTAATCGACGGCATGACCTCAGCCTTGCCGCCGCCAAGGACCAGCGCGGAATAGAGTCTGGTCTGTGCTTTCATAACTGCCATGGCATCAGACTTCTTTTTCGCATGCATATCCTTTAGAATATCAACCAGTTGTTTGAGGATTATCTGTTTACCCTGCCGCTTCTCGGTTCCATCCTGCACGAGATACTCAACTGCGGCGAGAAGACCGTCATCAAAATTTTTGGTTTTTTGTGCAACCATTGCCGTGGAAATAAAATTACAGTACCATTCCGGAACCGATCGCAAGTCCGGGTATATCTCCGCATTAAAGTATTTGGTATCCTTTTTTCCGGATCCGGTATAGGTTTTATCTTCCTTGACCTCAAGAGCGAGTACCTGATTGGTCAGGTCAAGCTCAACGATATAATCATTGTTCCGAACTTCCCGCAGCACCGGTTCGGTAAAGCAGCTCATACAAAAAGTGCTGAGCACCATGAACATGAAACAGATGTGATTTCTTTTTTGACCGCATGACGGATGTGCCATATAACCCTCACTTTATGCTTGAATGAACAGAACTGTATTTGCCGTGTAATTTTTCTGTGGAAAATATACCTAACGTAATAGATAATATATGAGATAGCACGAATGAATAAAACCGAAAAGTGTAATAACCAATAGTAGTGATAAAATATCCATGGACTTTGAAAAGAATCGAAGAAAAATGTTGGAACAACCCTCAAAAAGACAACAGGTAAAACAGGGTATAAACAAAGCAGCGCCCGATAAGCCGTTACCAAAAGCCACCTTTACAGGAAAACAGGTTACCGCCCCCGTAAAAGAAAAAAAGGAGATAATCCTTTTTGCAAAGCAGAGTCTTTTTTTACGGAATCTGCTTCAGAAGCTCGCTGCATCCTGCACCGTCGTGCATAACGACAATCCGGATAAGATATGCGATTACTGTATCGATCATAACTGTAAAACAGTACTCCTTGACATGGATGAGCCCACGGACTGGAAGATGTCACATGATGTTTTTACCACAATCAGGACGATCAATCCTGACGTTGCCTTTGTTCTCCTGACGAAAAACCGCCGAAGTGTTCCGGTTGAGACACTTGCGGTAAAAGGAGCGGCTGTCGTGACAAAACCGGTGAGTTTTAAAGAGCTGCATGCCATTGTCAAATAATCATTTCCTGTGAAACAGTGACGTGTTATAAAACCGTATTTACAAGTGCATGTAGGATAAGCGTGGACTTGTGGCCCAAATCCATGGTGAGGTACAATAAAAAATCCTCCCATACAATACGTTATGTATTCTACCGGAGGATTTTTTATGGAGCTGAGGGGGCTCGAACCCCTGACCCCAACGCTGCCAGCGTTGTGCTCTCCCGGCTGAGCTACAGCCCCGGATTATTACAATCAATGCCGTATAAAATTACTTGATTATCAGAATATAGTCAACAGTATCATAATCATAATCCTAATCATTATTTCGAACCATGTCTCTATCCCTGCTCGAAAGGCAGGGGCGTGAGTAGGGTTTAAGATTAGGATTAGGAGTATGATTCAGATTTAGAAAGTAAATCATTTCCCCTTCTTCTGTATCTTCGCCCACGTATCCCGCAAAGTCACCGTCCGGTTGAATACCGGTTTTTCAGCCGTTGAATCTTTTACATCGGCACAGAAGTACCCCATACGTTCAAACTGGACGCGGTCTCCCGGTTTTACTTTTTTCAACGACGGTTCAACTTTACATGCAGACAGGACCTCAAGTGAATTAGTATTGAGATTTGCGGTAAAATCCTTTCCGTCTTCAACATCATTGGGATCCGGTTTAGTAAACAAATAGTCGTACAGGCGAACCTCCGCATCAACGGCATGCTTGGCAGAGACCCAGTGAAGTGTCGCTTTCACCTTGCGGCCGTCAGGCGCATCACCGCCGCGGGTTGCCGGATCATAGGTACAATGAATCTCGATGACTTCGCCGGTATTTTCGTTTTTTACCACCTCAGTACAGGTGATAAAATAGGCATATCGCAACCGTACTTCTCGTCCGGGAGCAAGCCTGAAAAATTTCTTCGGGGGATCCTCCATAAAATCGTCCCGCTCAATATACAGAACACGGGAGAACGGCACTTTCCGCGTGCCCATCGAAGCATCTTCAGGATTGTTTATTGCGTCAAGCTCTTCAGAAGAATTTTCAGGATAGTTATCAATAACCACTCTCAGAGGACGGAGCACCGCCATAACCCGGGGAGCCACTTTGTTCAGATGCTCCCGCACACAAAACTCCAGCAGTGCCATATCAACCATACTCTCACGTTTTGCCACCCCGATACGATCACAGAAATTCCGTATCGCTTCCGGTGGATATCCCCGCCTGCGCATACCGGACAATGTGGGCATGCGGGGATCGTCCCAACCGACAACATGCTTCTTTTGTACCAGTTCCAGCAGCATTCGTTTACTCATGACCGTATAACTGAGATTGAGCCGTGCGAACTCTATCTGCTGTGGATGATAGATGCCCAGTTGATCAAGAAACCAGTCATACAATGGTCGGTGATCCTCAAACTCCAGTGAGCACATGGAATGAGTGATACGTTCAATAGAGTCTTCAAGACCGTGCGCCCAGTCATACATGGGATAGATGTTCCATTTTGTTCCCTGACGGTAATGGGGAACTTTCATGATACGGTACATAACCGGATCCCGCATATTCATGTTCGGTGCAGCCATGTCTATTTTCGCACGCAGTACTTTGGAGCCGTTTTCAAATTCACCTGCCTCCATCCTTTCGAACAGATCAAGATTCTCCTCCACCGACCTTTCACGATACGGACTGTTTTTCCCGGGTTCAGTCAGCGTTCCTCTGCTTTCACGAATATCCTCGGCGCTCTGATCATCCACATAGGCCTTTCCGTCCCGTATCAGCAGTTTGGCCCATTCGTACATCTGGTCAAAGTAATCGGAAGCGTAGTACTCATGTTCTCCCCAGTCAAAACCGAGCCAGCGAACATCCTCCTTGATAGCGTCGATATACTCATGCTCCTCTTTACTGGGGTTGGTATCATCCATGCGCAGATGATATTCGCCGTCGAACTCCTCTGCAAGACCGAAATCAATACATATCGCCTTTGCATGCCCGATATGTAAATACCCGTTCGGCTCAGGAGGAAACCGGGTAACCACACGACCGTCCCATTTATTGGTCCTGATATCCTCCTTGATTATCTCCCGTAAAAAATTGGGAGCCCGCTCTTTGCCATTCTCAGATACTGTGTTCGTGCCCTCTGTTGACATAGTGTTTGATCCTGTCAGATTTATCTGATTTTAGTTTGTCAATAGTCACTGTCATCGTCTGCCATTACGATAAAACATTTCAAATTACTGCCTGTTCTCAAGCCATGTTACCGCACTTTTCATTCTCCGAACAACGGTCTCTTTTCCCAGCAGCTCGAGCAGCTCGAACAGGCCGGGTCCGAAGCTGACACCACTGACCGCCAGCCGGGTCGGATGAATCAGCTTGCCCCCCGAAAGTCCCGATTCCTCAGCATACGCACGGTACACATTTTCCAGCGCAGCTTCTTCAAAGCTGTCCAGGCCTTCCATACGCTCCGTCAGTATCCGCAGTACCGCAACCGCGCCCTCTTTCCAGTGCTTTTTCACCGCTTTCTCATCATACGTCTCCGGGTCCCGGAAAAAATAGCGGGCATTTTCCGCCAGCTCAGTTATTCGCTTTGATCGATCCTTGAGAAGCGCGACAACACTCCTATAGTACTTTCTGTCCTGTTCATCCTGCGTGATATAGCCAAGCTCCCTCCACTGCGCTACCACTTCGTCAAGAATAGAATCGACACTTTTCTCCTGCAGGTACAGGCCGTTCATCCAGTCAAGTTTCTTCTCGTCAAAAACCGACCCTTTCGGTGATATACGTTCGAGAGTAAATGCCTCGGCAATTTCATCCTTTGTCATTTTCTCCCGATTATCACCCGGTGCCCAGCCGAGGAGTGCAAGAAAATTAAACAGCGCCTCGGGAAGATAGCCGCTCTGTTTATAATCCATAACCGATGCCGCGCCTTTTCGTTTGGAAAGCTTCCCGCCGCCGGATGAGAGAATTACCGGCATATGGGCAAACAGCGGCGGCGTCCAGCCGAAAGCCTCATACAACAGTATATGCCGCGGTGTGGAGGCTATCCATTCATCACCCCGCAGAACATGGGTGATTGCCATGAGATGATCATCAACCACATTCGCCAGATGGTAGGTCGGGTACCCGTCCGATTTCAATAAGACCAGATCGTCGAGCATATCACTCCGGCAGGTAATGTCGCCACGGATACCATCGTTAAAGGTAACTTCACGACCCAGCGGCACCTTCAGCCGCACCACATGGGGCGTTCCTGCCGCCAGTTTTTCCTCCACTTCCGTATCGGACAATCCCCGGCAATGACGATCATACCCGGAAGCATGCGCCGACTTTGCCCGCTGCTGCTCTTCACGAATTTTCTGCAGTCGCTCCGGAGTACAGAAGCACCGGTAGGCATGGCCGCTTTCTAACAATTTATCGGTGTGTTTCTTATATATCTCGGTACGCTCGGATTGAAAATAGGGACCATAATCACCGCCCGTTTCAGGGCCCTCATCCCAGTGAATACCGAGCCACCGCAAACTGGTAAAAATTTCTTCCAGGGCACCCTCCTGAAACCGGTTACGATCGGTATCTTCGATGCGCAGAACAAAGGTGCCGTTATGGTGCTGTGCAAAGAGATAATTAAATAACGCTGTTCTCGCGCCGCCGACATGGAGATATCCCGTTGGTGACGGTGCGAAACGGACACGAACTTCAGATGCCATACAATCTGTCCCCGTTAAATAAGAAAAAATAAGATGGTTAAAAATACGTTATGTGGTGAAGAAGAGAAACCGTCAGAATAACATCCCCCGCAATATATCAGATTTACCATGGTATTCGAATGAACCGATTGTCAGAAAAGGAAACGGTGTTCAGACATGGTGACAGCGCATGGCGAAGATATCCGTTTAGTTGTTAATGAATAAACGGAGACACTGAACAAGTATCAGCCGTTTTATAACGTCGTTAAAAATGAGATGCTTTACAATAGATTAATTATCGCGAGGTAAGTTTGGTAACCGACAATTTTCTCTGCATGCTTGCCCGTGCACGCTCCCCGAAAATCCCGGCGAATTCATCAAAGGTATTCCGCATGAATTCTTCGCGTCCCTGGTTCAACTTTCTGAACTGTTTCAACTCATTCCGTTTTTTCACATACTGCCCCATACAGCCGTAGATATGCGCTTTTAATATGTGGATTATTGAAATCCGGGGGCATTCACATTCACGCTCACTGAGGAAATGCAGCGCCTCTTCGAAACGCTCCTCTTCACACATATGGTACGTCCAGATAACAAGGTCCAGCTTGACCAGCTCCTTATCCGCGTGGATAAGTCTGCGCCGGAGTAATTCAACATCAAGGTCAGGATTGCGCTTTTTGTAATGGGTGATGAGTTTATGTAATGCCTGAATGTTGTCAGAATCGCGGGCAAGAAGATTTCTGAGAATCTCCTCGACCTGATCGTACCGGCATTGCTTCTCATACATGTCAGCCAGAAGGAGATAGGTATAATAATTTCCCGGCGAGACCGCTATCTCCTGCTCGAGACTCTTTATCGCATTCTCCGTATCTCCCAGACTAAGATAGGACATGGCAAGACTGTGATACGGGACATCATAGGAGTCATCAACAACAATTGCTTTTTTAAACCATTCAATACTTTCGACAAAACGCTCGGCCACCTGGCAGAATTCCCCGGTGAGCAGGTATATATCAGCCAGATCCCTGGTATTCTCCTCATTCTTATTTTCCATCCGCTCAAAAAACGCACTGAGATGAGCAAGTTCTTCAATAGCCGCCTCAACGTTTCCCTCAACACACTCCTCATACCCCTTGTCCTCGATCAGCTCTGCAAGATCTTCGTACGGATAGGAGTAGTCAGTCACCAGAGAACACAATTTTTTCAGGGAACATCGTGTCGGATCATGTACTTTCTTCCGTACAGCATACATACCGCCTCCACGCTTTTTATCCGTCAAAATCACCCGACACCTTTACTTTTAAGAAATACTCATCCATTCTACCTGTTGTGCTTTAATGATACCCTTACCGCATATACAGCGTCAACACTCTTTTCGCCCTGTCTCAGGGTGATAAAGATTTCTCTTGACAACTGTTTTATTTTACCAGTATTTAAAAACGCTGTCACCGGTTTGACCATACGCGATGCCATGGGTATACTGCGCGGTGCGGACAATGCCGCAACCATGTATCTGAAATCAAGAACTGAAGCTGATTTGCGGAGAGAATTTGTACCGGTGGTATCATCGGCAATACAGAAAGTGAATGTCACCAGATACTGGACTCCTGTTGCCAACACGTATAATAAGGTGGCAAAACTGACCGGCGGATCCCAGGTAAATCCTGACCTCGATGAGTATATCACTCAGAAAGCGCTTGACGGGCTGTTCTTTCTCATTGCACTGGAAGAGCGGAAAATCAGATAAGATCAGGCTGCGCGGGTGACTGAGATTTTACGTAAGGTGTTCGGATCGAAACAGTAGAATAGTTTTCCGGAAATAGTAATTAGTTCCTGTTAACGATTCATAAATCGTCCTTGTCTCTTTACTTCGCAATTCGCTAATCGTTATCCACTCACCCACTAACGACTCACTACTATCTTTTCATTCTACGAAATGTATACAAAAGGTCAACAGAAATGAATAAAAACCAGGCAATATCGAGTATCTTCTGCGTATATTATATTACAGGCCATTATATTCATAATGGTAGAAATATCCCCCGAGCACAACTTCCCAACGATCGGATGCTTGCCCGGGATGACATCCGTAAATATGGATATGTATTGAATTCTATTATGTTTGCCCATATAATTAAAAGGTAACTGAGTAACTGACAAAAAAAACGGCGAGTATATGCAAAAATCGGAGAAACCTAATAACAATAGTCCATTAGTATACGTCGGCTTTCCAATCGGCACTTTTATTACACTCTTTTTCTTATTGCTCTCTATATCCGGCTCTGTAACTGCCCGGAATCCCACACCCCAGGAAATTGCCGCTGACTGGAAGGACCTTTCTTTAGGGCATGACGGTAAGATTGTCTACCTGACCAGGGAGAGTGACGAAGTGATGGTTATAGATCTGTCTGACGGTGTTGCACACAAAATCGGTGATTTTGCGGTGGCAAAAACCAGCTTCGGTATCAGTGGGTCGGTCAAATGGTCACCGGACGGCAGGCGGATAACTATGCAGAACGACAGTACGGTCAAGGTGATGAACGCAGACGGCTCAGGCGTGACAACCGTTGCAGATGCTGTGCTGAAGTGGGATCTCATTGTGAACAGTTGGAGCGGTAACGATAAAATCGTATACAGTATCGGGGATACGATCATGCGTGCCGAGCTTGCGGCAGACAACAGTGTAGTTGCAACCGAGGTACTGGTGAGCGATCCGCCCGTCGGCGGCAGGGGGTATTGCTCGGTAACCATGAGCGGTGATTACCTGGCGTATATAGATATGCTGGGGAACCTTGCCAATAAGGGCGGCCACCGACCGCTGGTCCTGCATGTACCGACCGGTGAGCTGCGTGATATGGTTCCCCGCGACTCTGACGGCTGCCAGCTCAGGATAAAACCCGACGGCTCGGGAACGGTCATGTACTGCGAGTGGACTCATTACCGCGCGGCAAAAGTCAAGAACTGGGACGGCGTCCTGATTGACTCAATACCGATTATCAAGGACCCGGTTGACAACAATGCTATCCAGCATATGCGCTGGTCAAACGATACTGCGTTCATGACGGTTATGGGTGCGCCAACGGAGCCGAAACACGCCTGGATTGTGCGGAACGCGGACAAGGAGTATATGTATCTGGGAGATGCGCTCTATCACCCCGATTTATGGGTCAATCCCGATTGCGGCGTCTCCCATCAGGTAGCCGGTTTACACGGCACAAACCCGATTACCGTTACCGAACTCTCCAACGGCGCAATACAAATCACCGCTCATCTACACACCGGTTATACGGTCCGGCTGTACAATGCCGGAGGTGTGCTGCTCTTCTCCGCCACCTCCGACGGCACGCGTCCCTGTATTGTTCCCCGGCCCAAACTCACCCGGGGATTGTATATTATCATCCTGCAGACTGCTGAACATATGTTTATCTATAAAACACCGCTACTTGAAAAATAATCACCAGTAAGGAGATATAACCGTGAACTATGGTGTAAAACTTCATGCAACCCTGCCGATATTTCTTTTTCTGCTACTACCCGGATGTAATGATACGTCGGGCCCTGGCGATACCGACCCGAAGGTGAAAACAATAGTATTGTCTTCACCGAATCAGGGTGATGTCTATTATCCCGGTGACACCATACACATTTCCTGGGAATATAAAAACTGCATCGACACCATTGATACGGCTTTTATGACCGTCACGGACCTGTCCCTCAACGGCGGACTCGATTTCGTGCCGATAATTTACAGGTCGGTTATACATAAAACAACTGCTGCAGATACATTCTGGATTGTCCCTGACGACTCCGCCTATTTCACGGCCGAAGCCCGTATACGTGCCTACGAATACAATGAAACGAGTGTCACCACCATGTCCGGTATTTTTACTATTGAGGATTCGGGTGGAAGAGAGAACGTGAGAGATGGAAAGGCGGAGTATTGGAATGACGGGTAAAGAAAAGAGAATCCGGAGTGCGGGTTACCATATTGTTATCGGCCTGCCTTCTATTGTATTCCAGAAACTCCCCGGTCAACGTTTTTATTCTCCGGACAGATCTTCGAGTCTCTTTTCAACAGTAAACTGCACCTCTTCATCGGTGCTGTGGCTCTTTACTTTAGAGAGGTATCTCTTCCGTGTAATCTTTCTGACCGATTCCCGGCGTACATACTCATCTTTGCTGTAAATTGCCAGATCGGACAATATTTTCTGATCGGTAATTTTTTCCAGTGCCGTGTGACGGATATAAATATCCACATGTTCTTCAGCCAATTCAGCCAGAAAGGACTGCGAATTCTCAGGCAGCAGCTTTTCCAGAGCAAGGCTGCGAACAGTAAAGGACGGGTCACTCATGATACGTTCCGCGAACACATCCTGATGCGGTTCCTTGGTTAATTTTTCCACCGCAGTGTTCCGCACCGCGTTATCATCCGCGTTCCGTGCCAGATCCGCAAGCAGATCCTGATCAGTAAGTTTTTTAACTGCAATGGAGCGGATATCAGGCATCGGGTCATCTTTAGCAATGTCAGCAAAAAGCCCGGCATGGTAATCGGGGTCCAGTTTCTTTACCGCGGTCCGTCGTAACTCAAAATCTGGCTCATGTAAAGCCATTTCAGAAAGCAGCTTGTGATTTTTCTTCGGTATCAGCTTTTCAAGAGCCAGACTGCGCATAACTGAATAGGAATCATCTTTTGCCATTTTTGCCAGTAACTTCTGGTGTTTCTCGGGTATTAACCTCTGCACAGCAGCACAACGCACGCTGTTATCCGAATCGTTTACCGCCAAATCAGCGAACAGAGACTGGTTATCCTCCCGATTTAATTTCTGCAGTGCATAGCCGCGTACAATGAAGTAGGAATCATTTTTCGCGATATGACTGATTACCTTTTTATATTTCTCCGGATCGAGGCGCGCCAGTGCATAATGACGACTCTCATAATGAACCGCATTCCGTGCCACATCGGCAAGCAGATCCATTTCGGTTATTCTTTTTAACGCTTCAGTCCGGATCTCCACCTGCTGGCCGTTCCTTGCCATATCGGTAAAAAGCGCCTGATGCCGCTGCGGTTGCAATCGTGTCAACGCCATAACCTGTATATATTTATTACGGTCATGCTGTGCCAGGGAGGCAAGGAGCTCCTGATTATTCTCTATATCCAATTTACGCATTGCTTCATACCGGACACTCTGATGCCGGTCTTTCTGCACCAGCTCGACAAACGCTTTCCGGTTTCTTTCCGATTCCAGTTTTGAAACGGCTTTGCAGCGTACCTGCTCACACAAATCATTTTTAATAACCTCCCGCAATACCGATTGATCATCCACTGAACTCACCGCTTCAAAACGTACTCTCTCATTCTCATCATTAAGGGCAAGGTCTGCAAGTATCTCCTCGTCATCAATAGTAGCCAGCGCCTTTAAACGAACCGAAGGGTCAGAATGTCTCCATTTAGGTCTTACCAGATTCAACAGCCACAACATCATTCACATCTCCTATAGACCATAGTATTGAAAAGACCCGAATACCTGTCCCGATTAGTTGTTACTACCCTGCATACTGAATACACAGTATTTCACTTTTTCTTAATTAACATATTGTATTTATTTTCCGGAAAGAAAGTAAATTCGAATATATACAACCCCCAACACCCCTATAAATATAGAACCAAATATATTATAATTCCTGAAATAATTCAATTTTTCATGAATGAAAACGGTACTTTTTATATATTTAGACAAGGGGGCAGGACAGGGAGAGTGTTTGTTCAGTAAAATCCACGTATCCGGGGACGGGGAGTATCCGGCACGAATAAGCGCCAACAGCGTAACCTGCCTTGGTGTTTTTTCCGAAAATGCACAATACGAGACCACACGGGGTATCCTGATAAAGGAACATATTTGTACCCGGTCACACTGGTTTCCGTGCATTGTAACGGAACTGATAATGCTGAAATTGTTACACGAATCAGTATCTTATAAATTGAGGGAGAGAGAGATGAAAAAAGCAGTATGTATCAAGGTCGTTCTTGGCTTATTTCTGTTTTTTACCGTATCACCGGGGCGGATTTTTCTTGCCGTACCGTTAGACCGAATCACTGTTCAGCGGCACACAGACAGAGTCATTTTCAACAACGCCGATTATATGGCCGGGGAAATCGGCGATCCGGCACTCCCCTGCTTCTCCAGAACAATCCTGTTACCACCTGATGTCAACCCCACAACCGTAACTGTTTCTGTGGTTGATAAAGCGGAAGAGGTTATTCCCGGTACCTTTGACCTGACACCGAAAAAACCGTACACGACGAGTATGGGTGTTGTATACTCACGCGGCGACACCGCACTCCGGGAGGGCAAAAACAGAACAGTTTATTCGACCAATGCTTTTTTCCCTTCACGCCATGCACGAATCTCCGCAACAGGCAGGATGCATGCATACAATCTGGTTACCGTCGAGATAGTGCCCTATACCTATAATCCGGTCAGTAAAACACTCCGGCACCTGACTGCAGGCAGGATACAAGTCGATTACCGGCGGACCGGTGCACGACAGAGTAATCCAATCCCGTCGTGGATCGCATCACAGGCAAAGCACGTTGCCGTTAACTTTGATAAGATGTCCCGCCTGTATATCCACAATAATAATCCGACGGAAACCATGGTTGTCATTACCTCCAACTCTGTTGTAAACGGCTCCAGCTCCCTGCAGGCGTTTGTCGATTCAAAGAAGAAAAAGGGATTTGACATTTCCGTAATCACCGAAGATACCTGGGGCGGTACGGGAATGGACAAGGCTGATGATATTCGTAACTGGCTTGTTGACAATTATCAGTCGAAAAACATTAAGTATGTCCTGCTTATCGGCGACCCGACACCGAACGGTGTCGGTGATGTACCGATGAAAATTGCCCTGCCGCAGGGGACCCCTATCGGCAGTGACTGTCCCACGGATTATTATTTTGCCGAGCTGACCGGTAACTGGGATTTAAACGGCAACTCATGGGTGGGAGAAAAAGACTGGGATCTCGGTGAAGGAGGGTGCGATAAATTCTCTGAAGTATTTGTGGGAAGAATACCCGTCTACAGCAACAACTATTCGACGCTGGATCGCATTCTTTACAAAATAATTGCCTATGAAAATGCCTCACCCGAATCTGCCGAGTGGCGTAAAAATATTCTGCTTCCGGTAGAACCGTCGGATTTCATGACACCCGGTTACCAATACTGTGAAGCGGTAAAGAAAGACTTTGCAGACCCGAATGCCTGGGGCTCATTCCGCATTTATAAGGAATCCTATCCCGATGCACAACCTGATGCTTCGCCGACCTCCGTGTCTACGGTAACCAATACCTGGACTACACAGAAATTCGGCATCTGCGACTGGAACACTCACGGCAATGAAACGGAAGCGATACAAATCATGAATTCTTCCACCACGCAGCAGCTCAATGATACGTATCCGTCGCTCGTTTTTCAGGGAAGCTGTCTGAATGCAAAGCCCGAGTTGAGCAGTAACCTGGCTTATTCAATGTTGAAAAACGGGGCAATCGGTACAATCGCCGCCACCCGTTTATCACTCTATGAGATGGGCCAGACAGACCCCACCATAAAAAAAATGACGAACATCAGTATCTGCTACTATTTTGCGGAATTCTGTATCATCGATGAGGATCCTCTCGGTGTGGTGCTCGCCCGGCTGAAGAATGAAATCGACGGTGATTTCAAAGGCCTGTGGCTTAACTATTGCGATTATAACCTCTATGGCGACCCCTCAATCGGTATTGCCAGTATGGATGATCAGGTAACGGAATTAAAAACAGATAACGCTGTCGTGCAACCGATACAGATCACACAACATGCCGATGCCGTTCACTTTTCAGTCCCCGCAACCGAATGCAGGTCGCTGGGACTGACCCTGTATACGTTACAGGGAAGAAAGATATATACGCATAGGGTGCAGAATACCGCCGGGCAGGTATCCTTCTCATGGAATAAAAAAACCGCAAGCGGCCGCAGCATATCGCAGGGCATTTACCTTTGCGTCATGACCGTTACCGACACCGGGGGAATCACCTCTTCCCGCAGACAACGGCTCACTCTTTTCTAACCGGTGATATACCGGTTCTATTGCAGGAAGATACCGGGAGAGACAGTAACCGGTGATCGAGCAGTAATAAAAACTGCGATTCCATTTTGTCTCATCTGCCTGCCGCATTTATATTACTATCTCTGAAACAGATAGAGAGTACTGATTTTTTTAACGGATATGTGCTATGAAAGTGTATTCACTCTATTACCGTCGCGTATGAGAAATGGTACAGGGCGCAGTTCAGCGTCCTCAAAGGGCCAAATCTTCTCTTGATTCGCGGCGGATGGAACATTCTCCTGTAAAGGTGCTGTCCTGCGCCGTGATCTGCACATACGGGTGGTATCTTTTACAATCATTCTCTGTATTCCCGTTGCAGAGAATACTACCTGACAGGAGGTGTTCTGCATGTCACAAAAAAAACTCACCGGTTTCTTTTCTTCGCGTATTGGGATTATTATTGTCGGCGCCGGTATCGGCATCTGCGCTACTCTTCTGCAGGCTGCAGGGAACCCGCCGAACATGGGCGTGTGCGTCGCCTGTTTCCAGCGCGATATAGCCGGCGCCCTCGGTTTCCACCGAGCCGTAGTTGTTCAATACCTCAGACCTGAAATCATCGGATTTGTCCTGGGTGCACTTATTGCGGCTCTCGCATTTAAAGAATTCAAGGCGACAGCCGGTTCCGCGCCCATTGTTCGATTTGCCCTGGGTATGTTTGCCATGATCGGCGCTCTCGCCTTTCTGGGCTGTCCGTGGCGGGCTATTCTTCGTCTGGCAGGCGGCGATATGAACGCCCTTACCGGTCTTATTGGACTTACCGCAGGAATAGCGATCGGTGTGCAGTTCCTTAAGGCCGGATATAATCTGGGAAGATCATATAGAACGCACACCGCAGTGGGATACGTTCTTCCCCTTATTATGATTGTCTTACTCATCTTTCTCCTTGTCAAACCGGACTTTATATTTTTCAGCGGGAAAGGACCTGGCGCGATGCATGCGCCAATCCTGTTTTCTCTCGGCGCGGGATTGCTTATCGGTTTTACGGCACAGCGCACCCGTTTCTGTACCATGGGCTCTGTCCGTGACGTCATTCTTATGGGTGATACCCATCTGATAAGCGGTGTAGGAGCAATGGTTGCGGCTGCATTTATTGTCAACCTGCTGCTCGGTTCGGTAAAGGTCGGATTCGCACTGCAGCCCATAGCACACAGCAGCCATCTCTGGAACTTTCTCGGCATGGTACTGGCCGGGCTTGCGTTCGCCCTGGCCGGCGGTTGTCCCGGCCGGCAGCTTTTCCTTGCCGGTGAAGGCAACAGCGATTCGGGGGTGTTCGTTCTCGGGATGATTGTCGGCGCCGGTGTGGCCCACAACTTTACCCTCGCCGGCAAACCCGACAAAATAGTTGACGGAGTATTGCAGGTCGGTGGTATCTCAAATGCAGGTATGATAGCGGTGCTGATCGGCATAGTTTTCTGCCTGTTTGTTGGCTTTACTATGCGGGATAAAAGTTGAAACTCAATTCACGTAATGAAATAATAATTTAATGTGAAATATTTATGGGAAATTAATATTATCTGTTATCATAAGGAGTTATGAAATGGCAGCAACAGTAGATGCACGCGGTCTGTCCTGTCCGCAACCGGTTATACTCAGCAGAAACGCCGTTAAAAAGGGCGATTTCCCCGTCATAGTACTTGTTGATACAACCACTTCGTGTGAGAATGTTACGCGGATGGCTGAAAACAACGGATGTACCGTAACGATTCGCGAAGAAGGTAACGAATTCACCCTGACCCTTACCAAAAGGTAAACACACTATGATTTATTTTGACAATGCAGCGACCTCATGGCCGAAACCGCAGTGCGTTTCCGCTGCCATGGCAGCCTTTATGCAGCGTACCGGCGCAAGCCCGGGGCGCTCAGCCCACCGGCGGGCGGTTGATTGCGGTCGTCTCCTCTATGAGACGCGCGAAGCTGTGAGCAGCTTTTTCCATTCACCGGACC
>CAZIYW010000037.1:0-7174 GCA_964543525.1 uncultured Fibrobacterota bacterium
GAATTCGCCTATGACATGTTCCGGTTTCTCGCCGATACCGT
This sequence comes from uncultured Fibrobacterota bacterium, assembly GCA_964543525.1. Taxonomy (GTDB): domain Bacteria; phylum Fibrobacterota; class Chitinivibrionia; order Chitinivibrionales; family JANQEN01; genus CBDVBE01. Next base: position 42 of record CAZIYW010000037.1, read on the forward strand.
GGATATGTTTCTCGCCTCGCCTTCCGGAAACAGAACCTGCCCCTGGTGGACTGAAAACGGTCTCAACCGTATTCTGCAAACCGTGCGGTTTATGACTCTCTACTTCCCTGTCGATCCGTCGCGGATATTTCTTGCCGGTGTGTCCGACGGTGCTACCGGCTGCTATGCCGCGGCAAATACTATCGTCAGCCCCTTTGCCGGTTTTATCGCAGTATCGGGATTCGGCGGTATACTGCCCCGTCTGGGTATGGAACTCCATCCGTCAAATATCATGCAGCGTCCCATATACAATATCCATTCCGGCGGTGACCACCTCTACCCGGTTGAATCTGTAGAAAAATTCCTGGACTGGCTTGAAGAAAAAGGGGTTTCCGTTAAAAGAAAAATCTATCCCGATGAAAAACACGGCTTTGACTACCGCGAAAAAGAAAAAGAAACGCTGACGCAACTGATAACCACCTGGCGAAGACCGCTCCGTAATACCGTCTCCTGGGTCATGACTGAAAACGTGCCCAACCTTGCCGACAACCTTCTTTCCTGGACCGTGTGCAGGGAAAGTGAAAACGCGGCTGTGGGCCTGCTCTGCTACCGGAAAAGAGATACCCTGCTTATCCGTGAGAAAAATGTATGCACCTGTACTATTGTGTTTCCCTTTTCACCGACAGAAAAAATGTTTTATCGAACAGAGAACGGCAGGGTAAAACGTTTACAATTCAAAACCCCTGATACGGAACACTATTTTCAATTGATGCAGCATTTCTGCACCCCTTTTATACCAAAAGTGAAAATTGCTGAAATAAACCTTCGATAATTTTTTATATTGTATCTGCCGGAATACATAAACCTACTTTCAAGGGAGAAACATTATGCAAAAGAAAATACTGCTCATCCTAGCAAACGGGCATGAAGAAGTTGAAGCAATTACCCAGATCGATCTCCTCAGACGCGCCGGTATCGAAATTACGGTTGCAGGCCTCGGCAATAAAGAAATAACCGGCGCACACGACATTACCGTAAAAGCTGATGTGACCCTGGATGATTTTACCGGCGCTATTGACGGTATCATTCTGCCGGGCGGTATGCCCGGAACCACCTGGCTTGCCGAATCCGAAATCGTGCTGGACATTGTCCGCACTGCACACGAAAAGGGACTGCTGTGCGCAGCAATCTGCGCCGCGCCTCAAGTGCTGGATAAAGCCGGTATCCTTGACGGAAAGACCTATACCTGCTATCCCGGGGTGGAGCAAAATATAAGCAACGGCACCTTCACTGATGCGCCGGTCGTTCAGGACGGCAATATTATTACCGGCAGAGGAATCGGTACAGCCATCCCCTTTGCACTGAAAATAACGGCTTTTTTGCTTGGCAACGATGAAGCAGGGAAACTGGCATCACAAGTTGTCTATTCAGGCGAATGGTAGGGAAAGCTTTGCGGCAATCATGGATTCAAAAGCGTACCGGTATTTTGTCTCAGAACTCCTGGAAAAGACTCCGCGTGCCGCAGAACAATTGCCCGTTCAACTGATACAGTCTGATACAGGCGCCGATCCTGCAGCGTTTAAAGCATTATCGTTTTTCCTGGAACGTATGGTATCGGATTCCACACTGGCCCTGCCGTCGATTCTTACATCCGGTAACAACAACTTCTTTTCACTGCTTTTTCGCAGAATGCATGCGACACTGGCCTGCCTCTTTGCAGAAGAGAACACATCACCGGTACCAAAAACCGATAAACGCAACGGTACGGAGTTGCTGCTTTTACTCTGTCATGCGGTGACCCCGAAAAGAGCGACCGTGTTCAGTGATAACGATGCATTGAGTTATGCAATGACCGTCTTTCTTATTGAAGCGGGCATGCATGTGGGCTGGTGTCCCAATACCTTTGAAACCAGGGCCAAACGTGCGGCTCACTGCTATTTCAACCTGCTTAAAAAATCACGCTACCTCATGACTGATGAAATGATACCGACTGTGCTGGGCTATAGCCGGGGTGCGTGGCTGTGCGCGCAAAATACTGAAGGTATACAGGATCATCGTCTCGAGTGGGAGCACGCCGACCTGACCTATCACTATATCTGGGAAAACCGGTCGGAGGAAACCCCGTTGCGAATATACTGTACATACTATAAAAAAGTACAGCCACCGGTTGCTGCGTGTGTCGTGCACTCCCCGTTTGCAATGCCCCATCTTCTCAGTACTGTTGCTGCTGAAGGACAGGTCGGTATGTTTCTCTACAGCAGTGAGAAACCGCTGGTACCGAAAAAACAGGTTACATCGAAACCAATCGAACGGCCCCACTGCACCGGAGAATATCATGAGTATATGTGTGAAACTACAGCGGGACAGCAGGTCCGATGGGGTGTGGCAATACAGCTTTATATGGCCACAATGTACAGAATCGATGTTCTCACAGCGGAAAACGGCGACTGTTCCCTGTCACATATCGACCTGCGCCTGGAGAACGGCATCCCGCTTAACCGTCAATCGGAATCGGTATATATCGGTATTTCCGCAACCCACAACTTTATTGTTGCATGTATTAAAAATCCCTTTAACCTCGTGTATTCAACACAGGATAACGGAACATCCGTATTCACCGCAACCGGCGCAATCCTTCGACGGAAACAGTCGGTTGAAATGATCACGGCCCGGGCAATCGGCAAAGGTATAACCGCAATTGACCGAACCCATCTGACCGGTATTTTTTAACATCAGGGGAAACGAACCGGACTATTTATCTTTCCGGTAGGATTTCATGGTGCCGTCGGAAAACACAATCACTTCGGGGCGCACAATTACTTTTATTTTGTCAACGCCGGTATCGAGTAGTTTCCGATGGGCCTCATTTGCGGCATCGTATGGTATACCGCCGAACCAGGTATTGCTCATACCGGCAGGTATGGCCTTTTCAATCTCGGCATAAAAGCTCAGGATACTGTCCTGATACACATCCTTGAAAATAATATCACCCTTAAATGAGACAATACCCGCGGCGCCATTGTTCTTAAAGGTTATCAGCAGCGCCAGATTATCGTTCACTTCGCCAGGTTCCGCAAGTTTCATATTTTTCCGCACCAGACGGCCTTCCAGCGGCGACTTGAGAAAAACCACACCGGCCCTTCTCGGCTTCTTTGCGGTTTTTACCTTCTGTTTCGAATACTTTGCCGGATTTAACGCCCGGTCGAGTTGTAACTCGAGATTCCGGACCCGTTTCTCCAGTTTCTCAACCCGCTTTTCCAGATCATTTACTTTTTTTTCCTGTGCACATACATTATTAATTGTAAAGAGACAGAAAAAAACACCTGCCGCAAATAATAAAGGCATTCCGGTCCCTGAAATTCTTTTCATGACACATTCTCCTTAAAAGTGGTGATAGAGGAATATATGTAAAATATTACGAGGAAGAACGCAATACAATAACGTTGTTAAGATAATTACTTTATACGCCGACTCCTGTCATCGATCCGTATGATGCCATCAATAATAAAAAATGTCAAAAGTGAACCTTTCGGCGATACTGTTCCCGGTATAGTCCACAACCGGTAATGTTTTTCAGGTACCTGCCGACTGACCCGACTTTGTCCCGGTTGGCCGGCCGAACAGGCGTTCCGTATGGTACCCTTCTAATAATACGACAGCATGCCCTTTTTTAACTATAAAGATATCACCGTAATACACTTTACTCAAAAGATGCCTTTTGTTATTTTGTTACGCTGGGGAAGTGTGGAGATGTTGTTGTGTTTTTCATTTATTAAATTAAACAGCGCCCTATGTCGGTAAAACAATTATCAAAAAAAACAGTCCTGTACTCGACACATCTCTCTCTGAATGCCAGGATGGATACTGTCGGCGGCTTTATCATGCCAATCCAATACAGCGGCATCATTAAAGAACACAATGCCACGCGACAGTCCGTCTCAATCTTCGACACCTGCCATCTGGGTAAAATCCGTATAAGCGGCGAAAACGCCTGCACAGACCTCGAACATATACTCACCTGCTCAGTTGACAGCCTTGCAGTCGGCCAGTGCCGATACGGATTCATGTGCAACGAGCAGGGCGGCATGATAGACGATTTGATTATCTATCGTATCGCCGAAAATAAATTTATACTGGTTGTTAATTCTTCAGAACAACACACCGATTTTGAATGGGTAAGAAAACATTCCTCAGAAAACACAGCCATCACCGATATCTCGGACATTACCGCTAAAATCGACCTCCAGGGACCGAAATCACCACCCGTGCTGAATAAACTGCTTGATGAGTCGATAACGGATCTGCCCTATTTTCATTTTACCTATCGGTATTACCGGAATACAAAACTGCTTATCAGCAGAACCGGCTTTACCGGTGAACTCGGCTTCGAAATATTCTGTCCCCATGATATCGCCCGCTCTCTCTGGAAAGCCTGTGTCAACAGCGGGGTAACCCCCGCCGGCCTCGAATGCCGCAACACGCTTCGCCTGGAAATGGGGTATCCCCTGTACGGCCACGAAATCGATGATACCCACAACCCGGTCGAAACAGGGTATTCATGCGCAATAGCACGTGATAAAACCTTTATCGGCTCCGACCATATTCCCGATGAAATTGTCGTACCGACGAAACTCGTTGGTATCACCCTCTCCGGCATACAAACTGCCCGACACGGTGACGGTATCCTTTCGGAAGATAAAAAAAACATCGGCACGGTTACCAGCGGCAGCTACTCACCTTCCCTGGAAAAAGCCATTGCCCTCGGCTATGTTCGAAAAGAATTTTCCCGGCCGGGAACTGAAATAATCATCAGCGCCCATAAAAAGAAAATGAAAGCATCCGTGAGTGAGCTTCCTTTCTATAAGGAGGCGAGTGGACGGAAAAAACTATCTGATTTTTTATAAAAAAGGAGAAAGAGATTATGACCCCTGAAGACAGAAAATACACAGAATCACACGAATGGGTAAAAACCGAAGGCGGCCATGCGGTCGTCGGCATCACCGATCACGCCCAGGATGCGCTTGGTGATATAACCTTTGTTGAACTCCCCGAAACCGGAACCCCGGTTACCAGGGGCGGAGAATGCTGCGTTGTCGAATCGGTAAAAGCCGCCAGCGACATTTATGCACCTCTTTCCGGCACTATCGCGGAAGTTAATACGGCACTCACCGACGCACCGGAGCTTATCAACTCATCGCCTTATGATACCGGCTGGATATTCAAAATAAAAGATATTGACGAAAGTGAACTCGACTCGTTAATGGATGCACAGGCCTACGAATCTTTCCTGGAACATAACGAATGAGCTATATAGCAAACACACCGCAGCAACAGAAGGAAATGCTGAAGGTTTGCGGTCTGTCAACGGTGAATGACCTTTTCACCGATATCCCCGAACGACTGCAGCCAAAATCATTTAACCTTCCCGAAGGCAGGTCGGAACTGGAGGTTATCACCACGGTCGAGAAACTGGCTGATCAGAATTATTCACACCTTATCAATTTTCTCGGCGGCGGCTTCTATGACCATTTTATCCCCTCGGCAGTGGATGAACTCGTATCACGAAGTGAATTCTATACGGCCTATACTCCCTACCAGCCTGAGCTTTCGCAGGGTACTCTGCAGGCAATCTATGAGTATCAGACCGATATTGCCCGTCTCACAAACATGGAGGCATCCAACGCCTCGTTATATGACGGCGGGACCGCACTCTATGAAGCCTGCCAGATGGCAATAAACGCTACCGGCCGGAACCGGGTAGTAATTGACGGCGGGGTAAATCCCATATACCGTAAAATGCTCTATTCCTACACCAGCAATCTCTCGATCAATTTCCACGAAATTGCCGTCTCACATGGTCACAGCGACCGGAACAGACTGTTTGATGTGATCGATGAACGCACCGCTGCGGTAATCCTGCAGAATCCTAATTTCTTCGGCGTTATCGACAACCATAAAGATATTGTCGCCAAGTGTCACAGACTGGGTATTCTGGTTATTCAATCGGTGTATCCCGTTGCATTACCGCTTGTTAATGCACCGGGCGATATAGGAGTCGATATAGCCACCGGCGAAGGCCAGTCACTCGGAATTCCCCTCTCGTTCGGCGGCCCCTACCTGGGATTCATAGCCACCACAAAAAAACTGGTGCGCAAAATGCCCGGACGAATTGCAGGGAAAACCGTCGATACCCGCGGAAGAGAAGGCTTTGTACTTACCCTGCAGGCACGCGAACAGCACATACGCCGTGAAAAAGCCACCTCCAATATCTGTACCAACCAGGCGCTCTGCGCCCTGAGAGCCCATATCTACCTGAGTCTGCTCGGCGCTGAAGGCCTGCGGGAAACGGCTCAACTCTGTCTGAATAAAGCACACTATGCCAAAGAACGCCTGAAAACAATCCCAGACGTCAATGTTATGGAATCCTGCCCCACCTTTAATGAATTCACTATCCAGCTCCCCATGGATGCCGGAGAACTGGTAGGCAGAATGATAGACCGCGGGTTCGCCGCAGGATTCCCCCTCGGCCGCTACTATAAAGGTATGGAAAACTTCCTCCTCATTGCAGTGACCGAAAAACGGACAAAATATGAAATAGGACGCTTTGCCGAATCTCTGGAGGAGGCCGTATGTCAATAATTTTTAACAAATCTGTTCCCGGTCGAAGAGGTGTCAGACTGCCCGCCTGCGATGTTCCCGTGCATTCTGAAATACCCGATACTTTCAAACGCTCATCAAAACTTGCCCTGTGCGAGCTTTCCGAACTGGATGTTGTCAGGCACTTTACCGAACTTTCACGAAAAAATTATGGTGTTGATACTAACTTCTATCCGCTGGGCTCATGCACCATGAAATACAATCCCAAAATAGCGGAAAAACTGGCGCGGACTAAGGGATTTTCCGCACTCCACCCGCTTCTGCCCCAGTTGCGCCACGGCGGTATCCTGACACAGGGCGCCCTCGGTGTGCTCTATGAGCTCGAACAGCTTCTGATGGAAATCTGCGGTATGGATGCCTTCACGTTGCAGCCAATGGCCGGGGCACACGGCGAATTAACCGCCATGATGCTCATCGCAGCCTACCACCGTAAAAAGGGAAACCATAAAACAGAGGTACTCATTCCCGATGAAGCACACGGGACCAATCCATCAAGT
>CAZIYW010000037.1:7184-40663 GCA_964543525.1 uncultured Fibrobacterota bacterium
GTGCCGCTATTGCAGGATACCATGTCAAGTCAGTCCCGACAAATCCCGAAACCGGAACACTCGATCTGAAAATGCTGGAAAAAATCGTGGGGGATCATACGGCGGCACTCATGCTCACCAATCCCAACACCCTCGGTATTTTCAATGCCGATATCGATACCATTGCCTCAATTGTGCATAAACATGACGCCCAGCTCTACTATGACGGCGCCAACCTCAATGCAGTCCTGGGCAGATTCAGACCGGGAGATGCCGATTTTGACGCCGTGCATCTTAACCTTCATAAAACTTTTGGCGCTCCCCATGGCGGCGGCGGCCCCGGCGCAGGACCGGTCGGCGTAAAAAAACACCTGATCGACTTCCTGCCCATCTCCCGCATTGTAAAACGCGACGACGGTACCTATGCACTCGATTACAACTACCCCGATTCAATAGGCTATATCGCTCCGTTTTACGGAAATTTCTCCGTCTGCCTGAAAGCATATGTCTATATCCTTTCACTCGGTGCAGAAGGTCTGGCACGCGTCAGTGAAAATGCAGTGCTGAATGCAAACTATATTCTCCACTCTCTGAAAAATGACTATGACGTTCCCTATCTCAGAACCTGCATGCACGAATGCGTGCTCTCCGCTGAAAAACAGGTCGCCTTCGGCGTACATGCACTCGATATCGCAAAAGCGCTTATTGACAAAGGATTTCACCCACCCACGATCTACTTCCCGCTGATTGTCAAAGAAGCGATGATGATCGAGCCTACGGAGACCGAAAGCATGGAGACGCTGAATGCATTCATCGCAGCTATGAAAGAAATTGCCGAAACCGCTCAATCCGACCCGGAATCACTGAAAGCGACGCCGAACACCACCCCTGTCTCCCGGCTCGATGAGACAAAAGCGGCAAAAGCCATGGAACTGGTTTACACATCGAAAAGTTCGGATTAGGTGCAACGAACACGAGGTACACAGCCGTCATTCCCGCACATTCCCGGCAATAACCGGACAAATCAAAGTCACTCCTCCATGCTCCCGGAGGGAATCCAGTGAAATTGAATACAATCAAAAAAAGAGTATTTCCCAGCCGGACACGAATATAGTTGAACCTGATATCCGATAATATGTATTTTTATTACAGAGGGATTCATGGAAAACCAGTGCCGGTTTGACTAAAATGTTTCTTTTTCTTAACCGTAATCCTTAAAAGACAGTTTTTAACGCAATATATGTTGATTTTTACCCTGAAATTTACTATTATTATTAGATAGACAGTGTGTTTTAACATCCTCTTTATTAAGGAGATATTATGCGTACCGCATTAGTTGTTCTGTTATCAGTTCTATTCGTTTCAACAAACGTTTTCGCGCGGGATCCAAAATATGTACAGCCAAAGAGAGCAAACGTAGGTATATATAAGAACGAAACAAGAGCGGTAAATGAGTCGGCTATCTTGAAAGTCGGTATCAACGACCGATTAAAAGTCCTGGACTCCAAAAGAAATCACTACCGGGTGAGAACCGATGACGGTACCGTTGGATGGGTGGAAAAACGACTGGTGGCAAGTGCCGCAGGGAAATCATTTATGTTCGATGATGCTGAAGTTATCGGATACCTTGACAACCCGACACCTGTGTACATTATCGACGCAGACAGTAAAGACGCCACCCCAATCAAACTCGACCGTTCCTTTGCCGAAGCGCTGCGTGAAAATGTTGACCGGGAAACGGTAGAACGGCAAACCAAGTAAATTACTGTTAAAACAGGGAATAAAAAAAGGCTCTCATCCGAGAGCCTTTTTTTTATTCCCAATGATAACACTATATCAGGAGCGATATAATCCGCTTTCCGAGCGCATCAGATCAACACTCTCAATCACTTCATAATCCATCCCGAAAATGATTGCCGAAACGGTCCTGTCCTGAATATCCAGAAACCCGAAAGAGGGTTTTACCTGCTTGTCAATTTCACCCTTCAGATGTCCGGGATTCATCAGAAGAAGACCGTCTTCAAGCAGTATCTCCGGTCGATGCGTGTGGCCATACAGCACCACATCAACCTTTGTCAGATCCTCACGGGTAAAATCCTTCTCATAAGAGTGTACCAGCATAATCCGTAACCCGAGAATATGCTCAATCAGCTTGGGCTTTAATGAACCGTCACGATATTTCTGATGGTATATGCCGGGAACCTGCACAATGTCAATACCAAGCTCAGACAACCCGACAACATCCTCATAATCGTCACCTAAATGGAAAAGCGAAACAATATGCCGGTTTGATACCAGCCACTCAACTACCTGCTCAAGATAGTGCTTATTTCTATGAGTATCACTGACGATGCCTATTTTCATAGCAACCCTCCCATTTATGATACGTAAGAAAATAATAATTTCTAGATTATAAAACTGTGCTTTTATCAAAAACCAGGATAACGGATCCTGTTTATCTTCTATAGCATTCAATCATCCTGCGAAAATCTTCAAGGTATTTAACCACCTGCCCTGCCATGTTTTCAACGGTATAGCCATATTTTTCATTAAGCACCAGAAATGGTGCTGAAGCGCCGAAACTCTCCATACCATATACTTTGCCGCCTAATCCGGTAAGGCTTTGCAGTGCCTCCGGTAAACCGGCAGTACAACCGAAAACCGGTATACCGGCAGGGAAAACCATCTCGCGATATTCGGCAGGCTGCTCCCTGAAAAGTCCCTCGGAGGGTGCTGAAACAATACGAACCTTCAATCCCCGCTCCCCGGAGAGGACCTCCCCCGCTTCTAAAAGAAGCGAAACTTCGGACCCATTGCCCACCAGAATAATATCAGGCACAGCCCCTTCTTCGGTGTCCTGCACGATATAGGCACCCTTTTCCGCCTGTAATGCCAGGGAATACTGTTCTGCATAGGTTTTTCCCGGCAGCTCTGCAACATTCTGCCTGGTTAATATAAGTGCCGTCGGTGAAGTGGCGTTTTCAAGCGCGATCTTCCATGCCACCGTTGTTTCAGCCGCCCCCGCAGGTCGAAGTACCAGCATACTGCGCTTGCCCTCGAGGTTCTTCATCTTTTCCAGCAGCCGAATCTGCGCCTCCTGTTCAACCGGCTGATGCGTAGGCCCGTCCTCCCCGACACGGAAAGAATCATGAGTCCAGACATACTTGACCGGTAGACCCATCAGCGCAGCCATGCGTACCGCCGGCTTCATATAATCGGAAAAAACAAAAAAGGTCCCGCACACCGGAATAATTCCACCGTGCAGTGCCAGACCGTTCATTATCGCCGCCATCGTTAACTCCGCAACGCCCACCTGCAGAAATCCACCGGAAAAATCCCCTCTCGACAATGCTTTCCGTCTGGCCAGAAACCGACCCGTATTATCACTGTTGGAAAGATCCGCCGAGCTGACAATCATATTCTCGATCTTCTCCGCAAATACCGCTAATACATCACCGGACGCAACTCTCGTGGAAACACCTGCTTTATGCACTATTGCGCTGAAATCAATCTCCGGAAGATCCCCCTGCAACATCCCCGTTAATTTGGCTGCAAGTCCGGGATTGTCCGCCTCCCAGACCTTTTGCTCCTCTCTGAAAGCCCGTGTCTGCTCACGCTTTTTATCAAGTACCTCCTTACAGTACTCTGCAACATCATCAAATATGACAAAGGGATCCTCAGGGTTCCCGCCAAGGTGCCGAATCGTCTTTTCAACTGAACCGCCCGCCTTGGACAACGGCTGTCCATGGGTCGAAACCCGGCGCTCAAAACTGTTGCCGTTCTCATCCAGCGCCCCTCTGCCCATCAGCGTCTTTCCTATTATTAATGTCGGCTTTTCAGTTTCCTGCTGCGCATTCTGTAATGCCGTTCGTATCTCACCGATATTATTACCGTTAATTGTCTCAACCCGCCATCCCCAGGCCTTGTACTTGGCCGCGACATCTTCACTAGATGCGCTGGAAGTCGGATGAGAAAGCTGAATATCATTGGAATCGTAGAACATGATATACTGTGCCAGCCCGAGATGGCCTGCTATTCGGCCCACCCCCTGCGCAATCTCCTCCTGAATGCCGCCGTCGGAAATAAATACATAAGTCTTGTGCGCTGTCCATTCACCAAATCGCGCCGCCAGGAAACGCTCCGCAATCGCCGAACCAACAGCCATGGCATGCCCCAGGCCAAGCGGACCGGAGGTGTTCTCGATCCCCCGGCTTACATCGCGTTCAGGATGACCATGCGTGGGACTGCCCCATTGACGGAATTTCTTTAATTCTTCAATTGAAAACTTGCCAAATAGAGCCAGCATGGAATACAGCATAGGCGACATGTGTCCCGGATCAAGATAGAACCGGTCACGAAAAGGCCACGCCATATCATCAGGGTCAAAACGCAGAAACTCAGAGAAGAGTACCGCTATGAAGTCAGCACCGCCCATGGCACCGCCGGGATGCCCTGATTTGGCCTTCTCAACCATTGCCACGGATAAAATTCGTATACTATCCGCAGTTCTTTCAATCACGCTTTTACTCATTCTTTCTCCTGATTACATGTATCAGAATAAGGCTTATTAATCATATAAAAACAGTATAAGCTCCCATATACGGTAGCCAATATAAAATACAATACACTATCTTGTATTCCTAATCAATTTTATCTAAAAAACAGGCTACCAAAATACATTATTAATAGAGATAAGCGCATTACATTATTACACAGCACAAATCTTTCCTGTCCGTGTAATTCTTCTGAAACATATCTTCGTGGTAAAAAAGAAGTTAAAGGTACCTGGTTCATAGTAGATTATAAGGCGGATTACACTGCTGCCTGTTAATCTTTTACATTTAACAGAGATAAATGCAGGTTAGTTATGGTTCTCCTTTTTTCTAATCTGATGCTCCAGCAGTTCGACAACATCTTTAAACAGATATTTATTTTTTTCACTCAGTTCCATGATATTTTTATGAGCTTTGAGTACCATTTTTGCTTTCTGATATTCATCCTGCGCGACACCCGGTACTTCTTTTAAATCGTCTGGATTTTTTCCCCCGGAATAAATAATATTGAAGACTCTGTCTAATCCCATATTGTCAATAACATCATTGATTTTTTCGTTGTTCGATAAAATAGTCGGTCGTTTCAATCCCTTCGCTTTCGTTAAACGTGCTATCTCGGCAATCAGACCGAGATTCGTGCTGTCAATATAAGAAGTGAGAGACAAATCAATCAGGATATCTTCTATTGCGTGGTCCTGGACGAGTTCCTCAATAAAAATATCAAAACCCGAAATAGTATTACACGTAATATTGCCGATACACTTTATAAAGTAATTATCGTCCTTTTTGGTATAAAGGATCTTGCCTTGCTCCATAAAAAATTAATCCTTCTCTATCCGGTACAATCCAACCCTGTTTCATGCAATAAATAGTAAATATACACTTAAATCAATCGATTGCCATAAAAAGAGTGAAAAAAAGCCGCATACATTAAAAAAATATTCGTTAACCGATTCAATACCCGCCCGCCAATGGCGGTTCCGACATTTAAAGGCTACAACACCTGTGCACACAACTAACATGCATTGGGTACCGGATTGGGACTGTAACTGGTGTTACGATTACAATTAAAGCCAGTCTGTTAAACCACTAACATTAAACTTTCAGCCTTAATTTTTTAAAACATTATAAGTATTGCCTGTTTCACGCTTTAAAGGTACATTTATAATTGAAAACCTTTTCACCGTCAACACGCCTGACCGGTACCATGAATATGAAAATAATACCGGAGCTTGAACGGCTCTACAAAACCCTGCCCGAGGTTGACTGTCAGCAGTGCGGGTTATGCTGTGTCTCCCCTACCTGTACCTTATCCGAGTTTATCTATCTCTTTCATACCCTGCTGCGCACAACCGCTTTCGGGAAAATAAAACAGTATATCGAGATACCGCCTGAGCCGCACCCTGAATACCCCGGCAATGTGCGGTGCATCTTTCTCGAGAATAATCGGTGTTCAATTCACGCGGCCCGGACAGCAGCCTGCCGCCTTTTCGGTATCCCGAGTCTGAAGGAATTGAACATTGCAAACATGGAGACCTGCAGGCATGCCATTACTGTAACGAGCGGCAACAGCGATATATCCTTTCTACAATCATGGCTTGACAAACTCTGTGACCTCGATAGGACACTCTATGCATATGGCTCCGAGCCATATTTTATCAAGGGCTTTAATATACATTGCTGGCTCGATATCTACTTTGACGACTTTTTCGATTTTGATGCATTCAGGGATATCACCCGTGTAATGAAACACTATATCGATCTCACTGCATTCAGGGAATATTATATCTGCCGCACCGGCCTTAAAGAAAAGGTTGACAAAATAGGGATACTTTCAACGCTCCTCGCCTGTGGGGATAAAAACCTGCTGCAACCGCTGCTTATTTCAATCAGAGACGATTATCCAGCAACCGGAACCTATTTCCAGGATGAAGCCGTCGCTTTCTGTGACGTACTGGAAAAGGAGGGTACCGTGTAGTACAGAATACATGCGCACAATTTGACGGTAACTCGTATAATGTATTGATTTTCATCTGCAATGGATTATTTTTCTATAGAGTACTTTTCTACTGAAGGAGTCTGGTAATGGGCATCACAATAAAGTCAAAAAAAATAAATAATCTTCCAGTGCTTGCTGTCAGCGGACGGTTAATAAACGTTGACTCGGAAAAATTTCAAAAAAAACTGGAAAGCTTCTGTAAAAAGAATGATAAAAAAGCTATTGTCGATATTTCCGAAGTCAATTTCATTGACAGTTTCGGACTGGGTACACTGGTACAGCATCATACCCAATTACAAAAAGCAGGCGGTGCCCTGTATATCCTCAATACCAATACCGATCCCAATACCTATATTCAACGACTCTTTGATATGACCGGCCTGAAACGGGTGTTTCATATTGTCCAGTCACTCGAGCAGATAACCTGACAAGGCTTTTTCTTTCAGTTACGTGCGGGTTACCATATCCTCAACCGTCACGGCATGGACTGCAGTCTTTCGACCGTGCAGCGCTCTCAAGCGACGATGAACCCGCCTGGCCTGCACCATAAAAGCCTCGAGCCTGGCCTCCACAAGTTGCGGAAAAGGAGAACCGTCGGTTTCAACAGACAGGAAGGGGAAAGTGCCGATCTCGGCAAATGCAGCAGCCCTGTCCTCCCACCCGGGCATCCTCTTTTTACCCTCGACATTCATCTCCTTTTTCAACATCGCTTCAGCAATACGGGAATACATGCACCCGAACGGGCCTATAGACACCACCCCGCAGGAATCATCGACTATCTCACGCATGCCGAGACCTACCGTCAGTATGCACTCGCCCCTGAAATTCTCGTTTAAAAGGTGCCGCACCCCATCGATGGTCCTGGCAACCTCAATCATCTCAGCCTTATATAAACCGGATGTTGCAAGGATTGTTTTTATCCGCTTCTCCCACCACTCCTGAAGAGAGGTTGAAAGTCGAATTTTCACCAGTTCCTGAAAGGTGAGTTTTCTCTCCCCAAGCCCGTTATTAATGACATAATTACCGTAACAGATATATTCGGCCAGAGGAGCGACCCGTACCATGAATCCGTTTCTCTCAAGATAATCAACAATATTTCGCCTGGAGAATTCGTCACGGCGGACAAAAATCTCACCGACAAGCGAGACCACGGGTATGTCCGCCGGATTCCTTTGCAACGGTATGCGTGCAAGACGCATGCTCATAAACTTCAAAAAGGAGGAAAACCGTATAGACAGCTTCCCTTCAAAATAGGCAATACACTTTTTCCAGAGTGCATTATAGACACGCATCGCATGGACAGAATCCTTCGCCGCGACCCGGAGCATGCTTTCAATATCACTCAGAATATCAGTCAGGATAATACCCTGCCAGGCGCGAAGGAGAATGGCCGCACCCAGACCGTTATAACTGTTTTCATCGGTAACCGTCAGCAACGCTGCATTGGGTATTTTTTTCATGCGGAACTGTTCTTCAAGCGCCCGATAGTACTGGCCGAGCCTGCAGGGACCGCCTCCCGTTGCCATGGCAAAGACCGATACCTTTTCACTGCTGCCCTTTTTATTCAGATAACTGATAAACGTACCGGTATTGAGAATGTACGGCAGGCATTCTTTACAAGTAGTATTCTTCTTGCCGATGAGCAATTCATCCTTTGTGGCAATCGGCAGCGCGCGCGCATGAATTCCTTCACTGCGCAGTATCGCCGCCACCATTTCCGACGCTTTATGACCGAATGAAGGGATTAATACCTCTACCCGGGGATCGGTAATCAGGAGTTTCTCGCCGTTCGACGAATACACATAGGGATAGGCCACCCGTGCCGGCTGAAAGTCTGACGCATACTCTTCACGCCGCCCGTCTATACTGCGGTACCGGGTAATTATATCAAGCGCCGCTTCAATACGGGTATCCACCCCGGCGTCGGCAGTATGCTGATCCAGCTCAAGAGTCAACGACGGCTTTTCCTGCATGACATTACGGAAATAACCAAGAAGAAATGAATCCGGACCACAGGAAAAATTGGTGATATAAAAACCGAAAAGATTATCATGCGCCTTAACAAATTGCGCCGCTTTCATTATCTTCTGTCCCATTGCCCAGAACATCTTCTTATCAACAGGATACTTATTAACGGGAAGCATGTCGTGGGGAATTATTGTATAACCACGCGTTGCCACTTTGTGGGGAATACCCATATTATTATCACCGGCAAAGGCATTATAAGGGCGGCCGAACAGAACAATGCCGACAGTGTCCCTTCTTTTTGACAGCACATGAAGAGCCTTTTTACCGATACGCGCAAGCTCGTTCTCAAATGCATACTGTTTTTCACAGGCATACGAGTAGGCAATCCGCGCACGCTTCTCCGAAACCCCCATCCTTGCCGCAACGGTAACAAAGGTATCTATCGATGCTGCATATCCGCGCTCCAGACGAAGCACCGGTTGCAATATTACGACGCCGGATTCCTCTATTTCCTTCCTGAATGTCGTTTTGAGATAATAGGGTTCACCCTGAATAAAGGGACATAATCTGCTGTAGGTGGGGACATTAGGTACAGGTAGCTGCATGATATGCGGCAGGAATATATAATCACACTTCTTAGCAAGCAATTCGTAAAAACTGCCGTGAGCCTTGCATACGGGCAGACAGAAAGATGCCTCGGTCCTGGCCACCCCTTCCGGATCGGCATTTTCAGGAACAACAACGGTAAACCCAAGCCGCGAAAAGAAATTTGAAAACAGAGGATAGAGTGAATGAAACAGCAATGATCTGTTCAGGCCGACGGTACGGGAGGACGATTCCGCTTCACCATCTAAAAGAAGGGTGGGACCATATTTCTCCAGCATTAGCTTCTGACGCAACGTTACCAGATCCAGCTCATCAATATCATCGATGCGCTTATTAATACGCAGGTTATAATACCTATCGCATATCCCGCCAAATGCATATACCTTGTTATTTATCTCCAGCCTCGTAATAGTACACTTTCTATCACATTTTTCTTTTCCGCCGTTGCAGGTAAAAGTACCTTTATTCACCGCGCTGCGCCCGGCGAGCTCACGCAGATCGAATTCCTTTACACACGAAGCGCCCGAGTCTATACGACGGGCAACTTCAAGAGCAACACCAAGAGCGCCCATTAATCCGGGATCGGGAGGAACAATTATCTCAGTTCTCAGCAGAGAGGCCATTGCCACAGGAACGGCTTTATTATAACAGACCCCACCCTGCATGAACACCTTTTTCCCCACCGCCCGGTGTCCCTTCACCCGATTCAGATAATTCATGCATATGGAATAAACCAATCCGGCGAGAATATCATTCTCCGTTACCCCGTGCTGAACAGCCCGCTTTATATCACTTGATATGAATGCCGCACACTGATCGGAAAAATCGGGCGGTAATGATGCCTGCAGTGCCCGCTCCCCGATCTCTTCCGTAAGAACGCCCAGTGTCTCAAAAGCAGATTCTTCCAGAAATGAACCGGTTCCCGCACTGCACGCCTCATTCATTGCATAATCGGAAGGTACCCCGCCGGTAAGAAACGTGTATTTGGCATCCTGCCCGCCTATCTCAAATATCGTATTGACAGCATCATCATAAAATGCCGCAGCAGTGGCATGAGCAATGATTTCATTGATAATATCGTCCGTCAGAGCATGCAATCCCGCAATCTGCCGTCCTGAGCCCGTTACCCCCAGTCCGATTATCCGTATCCCGGTATCGCCGATCTGCTCAAGAAGCGAGGCGTAACACTGCCGCGATGCTGCAACAGGGTTCCCGCTGGTACGCAGGTATACATCGGCAAGTATCTTTTTATCCGCCGTACGCAACAGAATCGCCTTCGTGGTTGTTGAACCCACATCAAGCCCGAGAATACAGATATCATCCGGCTGTACTGTTCCCCGCTCTGAAGTCTTAACGGTAACCAGATGTTCCGCACTTTGCAAAGGAGGGTGATACGACAGGAACGGTTCAGCCTTTTTAACCGTATTCTGCAATGAGGCGGGTAATTCAAGACACGGATTATCCAGCGCCCAGAGCGCCGCGCCATAGGCTTCAAAAGCGGCCGCATGCGCCGGAATAATGACCCGGGTGTACCGCGAGCGCAGAATATCAACCAGCGCCGAGTTTAAAACACCTCCACCGATAAGTGCTATGGTATCATGCGATTTGTCTTTAATTAACTCGTCAATCTTGTCCGCCATCATCACACAGAGACCGGCAACAACATCTTTCACCGGTACGCCTTTATTCATGGCGTGCGTACAGTCACTTTTACAAAAAACACTGCACCGGCCCGCTATCTTATAGGGAGTACCTTCAGCAGTGAGATTCACGGCATCGGCAACACGCAACCCCATACGGCGTACCTGCTGCTGAAAAAACTCGCCGGTACCGGAGGCGCATTTATTCCCGGAATTAACCGAAACGATACCACCCTGTTTATTGATTTTATAAACGAGCTGTGTCTCCCCACCACTGCTTATGAGGCTGTCGGGATAGGGGCCTTTACCAAATTCCTCCCGCACCGCCACCTCTACCGCTTCGGACTCGGAAAGGGTGCTCAACAGAACCGCGTGACGGAAACTGCGCCCGGTTACCGCTACCCTGTCTATCGAATAGACATCTATCCTTTCGAGATAATCCAGAAACGCTCTTCGCGGATTTCCCTCATGGTCCAACCGCTCGGCGCTGATAACCGTCTTCAGTTCAGGATCGGCCTGGAGAATTACACATTGCATTGAAGTAGCGCCAAAACAGATACCGAGCGTTTTCATATCGTCATCTATTAATACTGGAAATTTTTGATAAAAAAGAGGAATATGTGCATTATTTCAACAGCGTTCGGTGATAAACTCCCAAGAACAGCCCATTTTAATCATCTTCGAAAATATAGTTAAAGTCCGGAAAAAGCAAGAATCAATTAGTCAAATTTTATCCAAAGATTGTATTACCCTTTATATATCAACAGGTTAGTGATGATAAAAGAAAGGCATTATTTGCCTGTAGCTTTACAGGCACAACAAGTTCACCCGCAATTCCTCCCCCGGCAATTACCCGTAACATATTTTGTATTACACAAAAAACAGTACCTGAAACCTCTTACCCGGTAACGGCAATATGTATACTCCAGACAATGCACAATCGCTTGAAAAATATTCCTCTGCGGCAACACTTTCCGATATGGAAATCTTTATTTTTCCGGAACTGTTGTACTCGCTGGTACTCGCCAATATCATGTCTCCGCTGCTGTGGAAATGGCGCAATGATTCCTGGTTTGCGAACAGGGAAAAGATGAGCGAGTACCGTCGCCTACTGCGTACAAAACAATTTATCATGGACCGGTTCGAATTCAATCTTGACCTCGATACCTGGGGACTAACCACCAAAGAAAAGGAGCTGGCCAGGTTTTGTGAATATGTCGACGAATCGATACTCGCCCGCAGCAACGCCCTGTTCGGTTACGAAGGCGATAAGTACTACTTTGATATTGATATCCGCAGACACTTCGGGCTTGATAAATACACCAGCAACGTGATTCCCTACTGGAAAACCGAAACCGTCGAGGCGATGGAGGCGTTCAAATTCAAGGAGGGCTATCCTGCAGGCGCCGGAGAATGTGTCTCCCTGTCCACTCTGTATGCCGCGGCACTGTTTGTTATCGCAGATATACCACTTGATAAGATACACCTCATGGCAACACCGCTCCATTCACAGAACTATATCGATATCAAAGAGGGTATTATTACAAACAACCGCCGCATCGTCACCAAAGCCATGTGGTTTAACGGCTCTGAATTATCTGCCAAAGCCCGCCGCGCTCTCGAAAATGAAAAGGTTACCATGGTGGCAAACAACACCGGGTATGTGCACGTACTCTACGATACGGCGACTATGGCGCCCGAGGTATATGCCGCCTTTACACAAAAGCTGGAGAACTTTTTACAAACCAATATCACCTTTGAAATTCTTGCCAGTTTCCTCCGGCAAAACGGCCCCCTGCAGAAGCACTTTCAAATGGCACACCGCTGCTGCGGGAAACCCCGCTTTATAGAAATGGAAAAAGTCTTTCACTATGAACATAACAGCAGCTACCGTATCGGCGACAATACCGAGATAAAACTGCTGCACGAAATCGATGAAGATGAGTTCTATCCGGATCCCATCCATGAACGAATCGTGCTCGATGAACTCGAATCATTTTTCAGAGAAAACGACGTTTCCATCAGTGCGTACACGACCATTACAAAACTGAAAAACTATCTCCATCACGGCTGCTACAACGTCGAAGAGGTTATCGGTGATCTGTTGACCTTCTGCAAGACAGATCCGCAACTGCCCACACCTGAAAAACAATGGGAAAAGCAGCAACCAATTAAACTGGACGGCGTATCCTCTTCAGAGGAAGCAATTGCCCATCTTGAATCAATTCGACACAATCAGCCGGTAGCGGATCTTGCATTTTCCGCATTTCGAGATATGAAACGGGCTCCCTGGAAACCCTTCCTGAAAGCCGCCCTCGAACGTAACCCGGTATCTATCGATGGAACGAAAGAGTACTCTATAGACCAGGCTGCAGCCACATTGTCTGCAATGGAAAACAGTTCGATTTATGACGGCGCCCGCATGGCTCAGCCTGATGAAGTCTGGAACTATAACCGCGGCGACGGTCTTGAAAAGGCCATCTGCCTGATGAATATTCTGAAAAGCCGCCGGCCTGATGATACTGTTACATTAAAAGGCGACAGAACCACCGTTTGTGTGGCTGTGCAAGGCGGCGGCGAGTATAGTTTTCAAACGCAAAAAGGACTGGAACTGCCGGCGGAGGAAGATTTCTCTTTTCAATAAATACCACATAGCGTCATTCCCGCATGTATTTTTCGGCAATCTGTCTTTTTACCGGTTATTATAGACATTTCCAGTTCGAAAAATCTACGGGAATGCGGTTTCCAGCCCGGCAGTAATTCCGGATGCAATCAAAATAGTAATGGCCGATTAACAACTAAAAAAGTATTTTGAAAATAGTCAGCGGTAACAGTGTTTCACCGAATTTACCGGTATCTCACTTATGTCTAAAAAACCCTCGGCAATAAATATTATCTGGCTTTCCATGATTGTCATTGCAACGGTGACTGCAGCGTATACCGGCAATATGGAGGCTATTACCCAGGCAATGTTTTCATCCGCGAAAAGTGCGGTGAAACTGGCCATAGGTCTCATCGGTCCTATGGCACTGTGGCTCGGAATCATGAAGGTTGTGGAAGCCGGTGGATTAATGGTTATCATCGCGCGGGTGATACGGCCTGTTATGCTCCGCCTCTTTCCCGATGTTCCTGCGGAACATCCCGCCATGTCTGCGATGATAATGAATATGGCGGCCAATGCGCTGGGACTCGGTAATGCCGCAACTCCCATGGGCATTAAAGCGATGAAGGAACTCGACACACTCAACAAAGAAAAAGGAACTGCTACCAATGCCATGTGTCTGTTTCTTGCTATCAACACGTCTAATGTCACGCTCCTGCCACTCGGTGTTATTACGATACGGGCGGGAGCCGGCGCTGCAAACCCATCGGCAATCCTTATCCCCTCCATGCTGGCAACTGCCTGCTCTACATTGGTTGCAATCATCGCCGCAAAAACTCTGGCACGACGAGAAAACCCGGTGGCTCCTGCAACCACACCGACCGAAGAACCTGAACCGGCAGTCGGAAAAGAAGAAAAAGAGGAACTGATACCACCGGGAATCGTTGGCAAACTTTTTATGCTCGGACTAATACTCGCCTTTGCCGGAGCCGTAATCCTTCGATTAACAAAAGGTAATATTCCGTCGCTGTTCGGCCCGCAGTTCATTGCGTCGCTGTCAAACTGGCTCATGCCGATTCTCATGTGTACCCTGCTGCTGTTCGGCTTTTTCAGAGGCGTTAAAATCTATGAAACACTCACCGACGGCGCGAAAGAAGGATTCAATATCGCAATTCGAATCATTCCCTTCATGGTTGCCATTTTTGTGGCTATCGGCATGTTCCGCGCCAGCGGCGCACTCGACCTCCTCATCACCATACTGAATCCAGTTACCTCCTTCATCGGTATGCCTGCTGAAGCGCTGCCCATGGCACTCCTGCGACCGCTTTCCGGAAGCGGTGCTTTCGGAGTCATGGCAGAAATTGTTAACAAAGACCCCGACAACTTCCTCTCCTTCCTGGTGTCAACCATGCAGGGCTCCACGGAAACAACTTTTTATGTACTTGCCGTCTATTTCGGCAGTATCGGGATTAAACGAACCCGGCATGCACTCCCGGCCGCCCTCTGTGCCGATGCAGCCGGAATTCTCGCTGCAGTATTTATCTGCCGGTTAATGTTTTAACGGTCAGGTGGTACGCTTATGAAAGACGATTTCCTTAATGAACCGAAAATTTCAGCCTGGAGAAAGAGACTGACCAACAGCGGCTGCACCATCCACGAAATCAAACCTATGGCTATATATTTCCGCCCGGACGGTGAATTGCTATTTGCCCTGCTCAGAGCCGAAGTCATTGATCCGGACGGCAGAAAAATACCGCCGGTCATCTTTATACGCGGCAATGCATGTATCATTGTCCCGCTGATAATAAACAGTACCACCGGGAAAGAGAAATTCATCATGGTTGAACAGAGACGCATTGCAACCGGTGCAGTCACGCTTGAGTTCCCGGCCGGCATGCTCGATAGGAATATCAACAAACCCGCCCAAACCGCTCTGAAAGAGTTATACGAGGAAACCGGCCTGACTATTCAACCCGATGCTCTGGTACCGTTGACGGATGAACCGCTTTACAGCTCTCCGGGGGCCTCCGATGAAGGTATTTACTATTACGGATGCATACTCACCCTGGATACTGATGCATTTAATTCTTTCGAGGGGCGTATTACGGGAGAGGCGTCTGAACACGAATATATACGGGTAACATTGAAAACCAGGCAGGAAGCGGAAAAGGAACTGACCTCACTACAGGCCAGACTCGGCATATTCCTTTTCGAAGACTACCGTAAAAAGGCCAACAGCACACCATAGGTTCAATTGTGAAAAGTATTATTGGTAAAGAAACCGTTCAAAGAGAGCTGCCCGATATCCTCTATGATGAATCCCGCTATACCCTCGGTATTCCCGAACGGGTCTATTATCCTGAAAATACCGGTGATGTTGCGGAAGTAATAAAAAAAGCGATGACGGACAACAGAACAGTCACGGTTATCGGCGCCCAGACCGGCATCACCGGCGGAGCCGTACCCACTGACAGTTGTTATGCCATATCTTTTTCGTCAATGCGGAAGATTGTCCGGGTCGAAACCGGGTCGGATGCCGTCCCGATACTGTACTGCCAACCCGGTGTAACCTTAAAAGACATACAGGAATTTCTGGCCAACCCTTCCACTACAGATTTTGAAGTTTCCGGCATGGAGCTGCTTTCAGGGCGGCATTGGTTTTACCCGCCGGATCCGACTGAAATTACCGCTCACCTCGGCGGTACCGTTGCCACCAACGCCTCCGGGGCACGCTCCTATACGCACGGTTCAACCAGAGATCATGTTGTGTCACTTTCCCTGGTTATGGCCAACGGTGAAACCATGACCGTCACCAGAGGCCAATCGGTATTTCATAACGGTACCGGTACCTTTGTTACAGACCAGGGTACTGCATTCACCATACCGGCTCTGCAATATCAGTCACCCGGAATAAAAAACAGCGCCGGATACTATTACCGCCCCGAAATGGACGGGATTGATCTGTTTATCGGCTCTGAAGGAACGCTGGCCGTTTTTACTGAGATCGGAATCCGTCTTTATCCGCATCAAACCATTCTCGGCGGCTTAACCTTCTTCCCTTCCCGAACGCAGGCCTTTCAGTTTGCAGACTTTCTGCAAGCACAGGACGCGGTAGCTGCAATTGAATACTTTGATACAACTGCACTTGACATTATCGCGGCGAATAACAGCGATGCCCCCCTGGCGATACCCTCCTTTCCTGAAAACAGCAGCGCCGCGGTGTACTGGGAATTTATCGAGCGCGACACGGCGACCTTTGAAGAATGCATGGATACCTGGGAAGAAGCTCTTGCGGGCTGCGGCTCATCATTCGATATGACCTGGAGTGGTTTTGACGCATCGGAGATGGAACGATTGAAGACATTTCGCCGCGCGGTACCTGAACTGGTTAATACAACAATAGCCCGTTATAAAAAAAAATACCCGTCAATTCAAAAAGTAAGTACTGATTGCGCCCTGCCGCCGGAAGCATTTGCCGGATATTTTGATCGGGTTTACCGGCTTATTCATGAAAACAATCTTCAGCAGGTGATATTCGGCCATCTCGGTGACTATCATATACATTTTAACATCATTCCCCGGACACAGCAGGAATTCGATACGGCAATCGTGGCATACCAAAAAATTATGGAAATTACTGTTTCCTGTGGGGGAACAATATCCGCCGAACACGGTATCGGAAAATATAAAGCTCAGTTCCTGAAAAAAGCGTACATTCCTGAAGCATTACAGGAGATGCGTAAGATAAAACATATTTTTGATCCGAAGGGAATACTGAATCCGGGAAATATTTTCGGTCTTTCCTGAGTCAAGCCCCGTTTAATGCTGTTTTTTCTGCGGGACCGCCGAACATTTTTCTGCAAGCTCTTTTTCTGATTTGTAAATATCTATTAAACTGTCAATGTTCATCTGTACCAGAAGGTCCAACACACGCTCCTGCGGCTCGACAATACAGAGGTTGCCGCCTTTCTCACGAATCATTCTGAAACAGGTTATCAACACGGAAATGGCGCCGCTGTATAAATAGGATGCATCGAAAAAATTGACTGCAATATTGCGTTCACCCAATGCCAGCCGTTTTTCAATCTCCTGTTTAAATTCCGTCAGATCGGCAATGACTTTCAACTCATCATACACGGTAACCATCGTATACGTTCCCACCGTTTTTGTTTCAATCTTCATACCCTTTTACCTCCCGGTTCTGCAATCCCTGGAAAAGGTTCCATCATACTAAGACTATTATACACTTCCCGGCTGTTTGAAACAACACTTTTTTAACATTTATGCAATTACCGGGAAATACTGATGTTTTTTCCTCCCCGTTCTTAACCTCATACCCGAAAATAAACCCGTTTTGTAAAATTTTAAGAAGAGAATGAGAGAGAGGAGAATTCAGGAGGCGTCCATTTAATAGGTCCGTTGACGGCACTCGGAAACAATAGTGGTAAAACGGGGAAAAATATGCTCCTGTTCAAGCACCTGCAGAAGCAGTGACAGGGCCACGGGAATGTACGCACGATACACGTCTTTTCCTTTATGCAGGGATAGGTTTCCATAGGCGCCAAGCGCCTGTGCTAATCGTTGTATCGCGGCAATGTGAAATGAATACCGGCTGACATTCCTGCCGCTCCGCTGTATATAATAGTCAAGCAAGCGGTAACGCAATTTCTCATCAAGACAACTCACATAGGGATCAAAAAGAAGCGACGCCACATCGTACCCGGCAGCACCCTGCCGAGCTCCCTGATAGTCGACAAACTTTATACCGTCAGTATGAATCATAATATTTTCCGATTGAAAATCACGGTGAAGGCATACCAGGGGCAATGCCGCCGCCTCTTCAGCCAGGGTATGCCTTTCCCGCTCCCACTCCCCGTTGAGCAACGCATCAAGTCCGAAATACTCACCGACACAATGGGTGGAAAAATAGTCGGTCTCCCATAAAAACATATCCTTATCAAGCACCCTGGAAGAAAGCACGGGACACTGTGCCGGAGGAATCTGCTGCCAGGTGACTAACGCATCACACACCCGTCGATACATTGCTTCCACCTCTCCGCGATCGTGCGTGGCAAGACAAAAATCTTTTAACCGGCGCCGGCCGCAATCCTCCTCCAGAATCAACCCGTGGGCGGCGTCAACAGCATAAATGGCCGGAAGAAGCTGTATTGACCGTGATACCTCTTCCTGAATCCTTATGAAACGCTCCCAGTCACTGTCCCGACTGTTCCAGAGTACCAGGACGTATGACCTGCCGCAGTCAGGTACCGGTGACAAACGAAGGAAAACACGGTCGGAACCCGCTTTCCCCGCCAGAGAAATCCGCCATGAATCCATGGCAAAACCGGTGATATGCTTAGCGCAGAAATCTATCTGCGCAGGAGTCAGTTCAACCTGATCAGTATGACTATTCAATCGGAATATCCCCCCATGGCGTTACTAAAACATCTCTTGTTTCCCTGCCGCCGTCAACACGCGCACCCTTGAGAATTATACTGCGACGTATGCGGGAATCCGGTGCCACCGCATCAGAATCTGTCCATGTATATGCCCCTAACGCATCAATACGCTCAGTTGAAAGCGTTGCCGGATAAGCTATTTTCTTTTTATAATCAACATGCACTGAATCCGGCAGAGAAATATCCAGAGAACCGTCAAGAACATCAAAATGAATCTGTGCAAGTGCTGCGGGAGTGCCGGTGTCTCTCCAGTAAATATTATTTTCAACAGCCACCGTAACGATCTCCCCCTGCTCAATCATCCTCTTCCACACGGGAATAATGGAAAAATCATCCTCCGTAATATAATTAAAAACCTTTCGTTTATAAACGGTTACCCCGATGAAATCAGCGCCTGTTGCAGATTCCCCGCTTACAATATCAGCCGGCACCCCGCAGTATACCATGGAATCGGGATTATACAGTATCGTCCCTTTCCCTGTTGACGGTGCAGCAATAAGCATGCATACACTGTCTGATGCATAAAAAGACAGGATTAGTTTCTGTATGTCAATATTGGAGAGTATATCCGCATTGGAAACAACAAACAGATCATCCGACATTAAAAAGCTCCTGGCAAAATAGAGTGCTCCTCCGGTACCACGGATACTGCCTTTTTCATGAAAAATTTCGAAAGGTATGTCTGATTCCTTCCGGAAAGAGTAAATCTGAGCGGGCAGATAATGGGTATTTACCGCAATCCGCTCCATACCCTGCTCATGTAAAAATGATAGATTTCTCTGTAACAGAGGAATACCGCATACCGGCACCATAGCCTTTGGTATATGGCCGGTGAGCGGCCTAAGACGGGTCCCGAATCCTGCGGCGAGAATAAATCCAATCATGTCCGGTTCTCGGGATAGTGGGTGATATCCTGCCATTGTTTACAGAACTCAGCGTGCGCTTCACGCCATTTATCCTTCTGTTCTTTAAGACTTTTCCCGGCAAGAATTGCATTCCGAAGCTGTGAATCCCCGGCAAGAATATCAAACGGCATTTTTTCCCGTTCATATTCATAAGGCGGTTCGTTAAACTGAAAAGTGCCGCTTCCGGAAGTCTGCATTATCGCCTCCATAATCGAGACTGCGGTAAATACAGGCTCATACAGCCGCGGTTCAGTTACGTGTATCTGCATACCGTGACAGTACGCACCCTTCCACTTCTGAAACGTCGGTATAAAATTATGCTCCCTGAAAACACAGCCGGGTAATTTCCGCCTGTATATGTTCTGTTTCAATGATTCACTGTTAATAAAGGGAGCGCCGAACAGCTCGAACGGCAGCGTGGTTCCTCTTCCTTCGGAAACATTGGTCGCCTCAAAAAGGACCATACCCGGATACACAATGGCAGTACTCAACGCAGGCATATTTGGGGAGGGGATCACCCACGGCAGCCCTGTTTCATTGAACAGGGAATCGCGCCACCACTCTTTCATCCATACAATTTCCAGCGCCAGGGACGGAAAGTACTTTGTTTTAAGAAACATCGCGATCTCACCAAGGGTCATGCGGTGACATAGCGGGATTTCCGCCCCGCCCACAAAAGAATAAAAGTCCTCATTAAGCATCGGTCCGTCCATTGGAACAGCGGCAATCGGATTGGGCCTGTCCAGAATCCACATCGGTATATGGTTTTTTTCACATGCTTCCATACAGTGCTTAACCGTCCATATATAGGTATAAGGCCGGGCGCCGACATCCTGAAGGTCAACCAGAAAAGCCTCCAGCCCATCCAGCATATGCTTCAAAGGCTTCCGCGTTTTCCCGTACAGACTGTATACCGGAACATTATATGCCGGATGTGTAAAACCGCCCTCCCACTCTACCATATTATCCTGTGTCTGGCCGAAAAGGCCGTGCTGCGGACCAAAAACCGCACCCAGCTCCAACTGACTGTTTTGTGAGATTTCTTCAAGAATATGGGAATAGGAAGCAGTTACGCTTGCAGCATGACAGAGTACTCCTGTTTTTTTACCAACTATTTTTCGGGGAGGATTCCGTAGAAATATGTCCAGGCCACTCTGTGTCATTGTCAGTCTCCTGTTGTTAACAGGCGATGTTTTTTCCAGTTGCGATAACTACCTCTACAAAATAATTACTTTTTCCAAAATTATTAATCAGTTTTTATAAGACTCGATACAAGCGCCCTGAAAACTGCACGGATGAAGGAGTTTTGCGGTAATGGTTATGTTACAATGGGTTATTATGGTAATGTCCCATTGGCATATTTTCGGGACGTTCCAGTTGCATACAAAGGTCCATCCCAGAAAATACGCAAAGACTTGCCGAAAACAGCTTCATAATCTATTTTATATGTCTGTTAATATTTTTAATTTCTTCTAAAAGCAGGTGATTCAATCATATGAACGGTATTTATGTAAAAGAGAATGAACCTTTTGAAAAAGCTCTGAAGCGCTTTACGAAAACCTGTGAACGTGCGGGAATTCTTTCAGATGTAAAAAAATACAGACATTTTGAGAAACCGAGTGAAGAACGTAAGC
Source organism: uncultured Fibrobacterota bacterium (assembly GCA_964543525.1). GTDB lineage: Bacteria > Fibrobacterota > Chitinivibrionia > Chitinivibrionales > JANQEN01 > CBDVBE01. Next base: position 28,530 of record CAZIYW010000037.1, read on the forward strand.
GAAAAATGAATGCGGCAAAAAGGAAACGAATCCGCGACGAAAAAAGATTCAGATAACCGACACCTTTTTTGAAAGTTGAGCCATAAAAACGCAGAATTATTTCTGTGTTTTTTTTATGCCCATGGCTTCCAGCACCCGGTAACCGATAACCGAACAGGAGGTGGCTACATTAAGCGAGTTTTTAAACCCGAAGGTGGGTATTTCGATAAGACAATCACATGCTTCTATTACTTCACGACTCACCCCCAAAGCTTCATTGCCGAAAACGATACCGAGCGTTTCGGGTATTTCCACTTCATTATAGGGAACTGAATGTGACGTTGTTTCCGCTGCCCACACCTGTATCCCCCTATTCTTCAACCAGTCGACAGCCTCGGTTGTTTTGGCGAACTTCTTCCAGGGAACAAATTGAATCGTGCCCAGCGATGTTTTTTCGAGCTTTATATGTGGCGGCGCTGCAGTGTACCCGCATAGAAAGAGCCCTGCCACCCGCATTGTGTCACACAACCTGAAAATAGCGCCCACATTAAAAGCGCTCCGCAGATTATCAAGAATGATATACAGGGGATGTTTCGGTAAGGAATTGTATCGCTCAAGGGTCATATCAGCATCAAAACTGCGCACCCTGAAACTGGTTTCCATATCGCCTTTTTTCAATGCCATGGTATTCTATACGAAAAAGTTCCTCATTTACGTCATTCTGTACCGCTTTACTGTATTTCAGGCAGAATCACATAGCAGCGGAAATTACTACCGCAGGATCGACCGGGAACCAATTCCGTCTTTTAGATGTACGGCATAGATTCCCTCATAAAACATGGGAGAACGACGGATTTTTCCGGTTTTCCGACAAGCACTACTTAATACACGTGAGTCGCTTAAAACCGCCGTATGCCACTTTCCCCGCAGCGTTTTTTGCGGTCATGCGCAGCAGGTACACTCCGGCAGGAAGGCGATTGCCATCGCCTGCATTCCCGTTATAATGAAAAATGTGCTCTCCCGGCGCCATATTCTTTTTCTCAATATAATCCCAGAGCTTCCTTCCCTGTAAATTATATAACGTAAAACGCATCTCACGCATACCTATGGGAAGCCGGTAATGAATCATTATCCTGTTGTTAAACGGATTGGGGTATACATTCAGTAGTTTCATCGGTAAAAGCGCCGCCAGCATATGATTGAAATACTCTTCAGTGCCGACAACCAGTACCCGCTCCTCGCTGTTACCTGCAGCGATGGTAAGGACAGAGGTTTTACCATCGGTACATTCCTCATACGCATTTTCAGCCGGGTTAAAAACACCTGCGTTATACTCCTCCGGGAGCGGTGTGTCATGTGCAAGATAATATGCAACGGCAACGTCCTTTTTCGAGTTGTTATTCAGCGCAATGGTGAATGAAACACCACCTTTTTTATCCATACTGTGTTCAAGCGCCCAGCCTTTAACCGTTCCTCTGCTGTTGTCAAGCACACCAACGCGTATCTTACTCATCGACGGTGGCAGTGAGCCATATTCAGCACGTCCCTCTTTTTCTGCATACCCGCAACGCACACGATGGTATACCGTCTCATCATTCTCCCTGACGACTGCCCATCTGAACTGAATACTCCACCGTTTTTGGTCGGGAGTAACCTCTTTCCGCACCGGCGTACTGTATTGTGAAAGCGGCAGACAGATCGGAGGAATACGCAGCGTAATCGGGTTTGAACTGTTATTATATATTGTATACCCGTCATACTTCTGTTTTGAAATGATAGTATCGGTTACATCACTCACACTGTCAAACTTCGGATTATACAGGTTATCGCCAACGTACACCGAACCTTCCTTCTGCCACTGATAAATGAAAAGGGAATCGCTGGCCTGCAGACCGGTTGTTTCAAGTATATCCCGCAGCATGACCGAAAACTGGAAGGGCAGAGTGATATCCGTCCAGTCCTTCCCCTTTAATACTATTTCAAACGGCTCCTTCAGGGTAGTGGTTACCCCGGCTCCGAATTTAACAGTATGACCTTCAGCGGATTTCAGCCAGATAAGGCGACCCGGAGCGAACGAGAAAGCATCCTTGACATCATCAGAATACTCTAGCCAATCGTTATGACCGTTATTGTAATAATCGTACCAGCGGTAAAGTCGATGCTGAGTAGTATTATATGTCCACGAGTCTGTGGTTTCAATCGAATTATTGAATATTTTCCCCAGTTCCTTCTGTTCAAGCCCGCGGGTGGTCCGTAACGGTATCCATTCACGGGCTACCACACTGACAACCTCTTCTTTTTCGGTATATACGCAACGCGAAACATTGACCGTATCCAGATGAACCCCGTCATCTGCAACAATAAGAGCACGCACGCCGAAGGATTCATTTATCACGCTCTCCTTATCCAGAATAATACCCTTGAGCGTTGTATCGACCGGAGTCTCAAGGGTATCATACGTAAAATATTTATACGCGTCATTTCCCGGTCCATAGGCGAATTGCCAGGCAACGTTAGCGACGTTATCACGTATGGTGAACCGTGTCGGAATCGGCGCACCCGGGATAACCGTATCGTTATAGGTATCAGAATGAACTATGATGGCCGGCGAGAGCGTATCGGCAAGAACGAGAAATGCCCCCGTCAGATCTTCCGAATACATGGTGGCCCAAACTGCACTGTCATGAACTGTAAACCCGTGCATGACATAAAATTTTCCGTTTTCATATTTATAAAGACCCAAATCACTCTCCGAAACTCCATCCGGCAAAGAATCATATTTCATACCGAGAAGTATCGGCGGAATCTGCAGCTGTTCATTGTTAAATTTGAAACCGATACAACCGACATCAACAAAACCGACAGGCAGCGAATCGGGAGTAAATGCCCAGAGCGTGTCGACAATGGTGAATACGGTGTTTTTAATAAAAAAGATACTGTGGTTCGCCACATATACCGTATCCGCGGTATCCGTAAAGAGCGTAACCTCCTGCCATGAAAACTTCGGTGTACGGACGCAGGATATACTGCTGTCAGTCGGGGCGGAACTCTTTCCGGGGCCGAGCGGATCACTGACACCGCGCAACCACAACCCGACCGTGTATGTCGTATCAAATACAATATCCGGATATAACGGTATCTTGGTTTGATTTATCTTGCTGGTAACCGCTGCCCATGATTCCACAGTTTGACCGGTATCCACAACCGCGGCGGAATCGAACCCGACAACATATCCGGCCTCGTATGTCCTTCCTCCGGGTGCATCCAGCGTATCTATGTGCCATGAAACGACTATGTTATTTTTGATACTGTCAAACCAGGCGCTGTCAATGCGGATAATATTGGGCACCTTTGAGGTATCACCCACGGCAGTCTTCGCCCAGGCGCGTGATTCCGCCGTCACCATGGACCACATATCATCCTTTTTCACCTGTAACGCAACACAGTAGAGTTTATCGTTATCAAGCGACTTTAAGGTATCTTTGGTTACATTCGGAGCAAGTGTCTTAGACTGAGATGCGGGAATTGAAAATTCAAAGTACAGCGGAATTGTATCGGTATCCCACCAGAGTTTTATACTGTCAATGTCCGCAGGTACAGAATTCCACCCGCAGAATAACTGTCCTCCGTAAAAGGTGCTGTCGGCCGTCAGAGTTCCTGTATAAACCGGCCGCTCCCAGCCGATTGTAAAACTTGTGTCCTCTTCAATTCCTATAGCTCCGTTACCGCCGATAATATACCACTTACAGAAAACCGTATCCAGCCCTGACGGTGTTTTCAAGGGGAAAACATCGGCGCTGTCAATCAGAATGAGCGTATATTTATCACCGCCTGCAAGCAACGTCGAGACGGAGAGCGTATCGGTGAACATAAGCGGACTGAATTCAGGAAACTTGCTGCACTGGACAATAACCAGTTCGTGTTCACTGCTGTCAAGCTTGGTAATGCTGTCAATCACTGCCTTGATCGTATCGGTTTTCATCACATATTCCCCATGTACCACCAGGGGATTCTGCGGTGCAAGGGTGTCTATCATGAATACCTTGTTTGCCGTCGCATAGGGAGTCAGCAGCGTATCCGGATTTCCAGGATCGTGCCAGAGCACCGAATAGCTGAACCAGTAGCAGGAATCATGGAAAAACGGTTCAGTCCCGCCCGGTTTCAACGGCGTCACATCGATGTTCCTTACCAGTGTATCATTCGCCTTTTTTATCTCCTCAGTGGAAAACATCGCCGCCACTGCATTCTGTAAATCCGGCGGATAACCCAGCGTCTTGTATATAACCCACACCGAATCCGCCCAGGGTAATAAACTCTGGGTGGAGGGAAAATTGCTGATGTCAACATCACTCCAGAGTTTCACCATTACCTGATCGATTATGACATCACTCACCCGCTGCACCGATACTTTGAAGGGATTATAGTACTTGCTGATCTGAATGGTACAAACGTTACTCGTATCGATACCTACGACTTTACCGGCGACCGTGTTCCAGGTTTCGCAGAAATAGGTATTTCCATCGTGTATCGCTGAATCGACCGGATTAATACTGAGAGCGTTTGTATTTTCCCCGTTCATTGCCGTACTGTTTTCATACCATTGATACGCGAAAGTTCCGTCGCCGGAAACCGTGATACTGAACTTTGCCTCTCCTCCGTCTATCACCGTATATACCGTGGGGAGATCATTGATAATACTGACCGGTGTGCATACATGCACAAAAATGGAATCGCTGGATGTACTGCCGAATTTATTCGTTGCCGCAAAGTAATAGATGCCTGAATCTCCTTTGTCCAGATCGGTCATTGACAGGGTGGCGCCGGTTCCCTTTGACACTGGTGTCGAAGAAGGCGGATGAATATAAAACCATTCATATGAAGGGGATGGCAATCCCGTTGCCGAACCGGATAGCGTAAGACCCATGCCCGCCCGCAGAACCGTATCAGGTGGAAACTGATCCGGCATCGAGGGAATACTCCCTAAACGCAGCATCGCAAAAAGACTGGTATCCGCGGTATCACAGGCCGAAACAATACAGCGGTAATAGGTACCGTCATCACCTTCAGCCGTGGTAAACGTACAGGTCGCGTCATTGGCTCCGGGAATATCGGTTATAACCGCATCCTTCATCCTCTGCCACTGATATGTCAAAGGTTTTCCTGTGGCCGTTACCGAAAATGAGGCGTCCTGTCCCTTTAGAACCGTATCTGGCTCAGGATTCGCGGTTATAACCGGGAGTTCACCAACAGTCAATTCAATATCAACGGATGTATCGGCATACGTAACCGAACCAATAACATTCCATACACGAACGCGGTAAACTCCTTCATCGCCTGCAGCGACCGGATTTATAGTAAAAGTATCAACATTTCCTCCCACCGGATCCCATGATGCACCGTTCTGCTTCTCCCATTGATATGAAGGCGCAGGGGTGCCGTCCGCAGCCACGCTGAAAATCACGGAATCACCGTCAAGAATCTCGCGCGGCGTTACAGGCTCAGTAGTTATTTCCGCAGGAATGCTTGTGCTTACTTTGAAATAGTTGGCGGTTGAACCATCATCCTGGTAATTTTCAGCGTTCTGCTCAATACGTACCTCATTTTCACCTATCATCACAACTATGTAATAATCGCCGTCAGGGACTGATGACGGGACATTTATCGTCACCGTTTCCGTACCCGAAAAAATGCCGGAACCGAATCCGGTGCCAAACTCTACATCTACAACGTTATACCCGTTATCGGAACCGTGAGCCCCGTTGGAGTAAGCACAACTTTCCCCGCTTCCACCGGCATCAGTGAGCCAGTAATCACTTGATCCGGAGCCGGCGCTGAAATGATGATAAGCGTTTGTTGAAAGGCAAATAGCATAATATGCGAAGTTCCATTGACTCGTTTTCACCCACTCGAACGTAACGGTAACATCCGTCCCTTTCGGTAAATAATCACCGTTATTAGAACCTGCGGAACAGGTAACACTGACAATACTCGCCTGGCCCGGCACTGTAAAAAGATAACCGGAAAATAACAGAATTATAAGGAAGTTATAACAGCGTTGCAATAAAGGTACATTAGACTTTACTTTATCTCCACCGACAAAAGGGACAAACATACATTCTCCATTCAATCATCAACTATCATGGAAAAGTCAGTATATTCCCCCCAGATGAATTTCCTGACTTGTAATACTCTTTTGCATTAAGACCTGTTTTTATATATGTCGCCGTTTTGGCACTACAGGTTTATTTACATATATATTGCATTCAATATGGATAGTGTCCATACCCGTTATTTTCAGTATCTAATTATATTAATAAAATAGCCTTTCGACCACCATTTATCTTATTTTCACCACATATTCAGTTTTCCGTTGAAAGCAGGCATAGTATTATTCTGTGTACCGTTGTACCACGGAGGGTGACTTATTAAGGTATTGATTTTATTACATTATTGCTTCTCTCAAAGCCCCCTGCTCCCGGAGAGGCATAACACGCACGCTTTACCTTCAGGAGCGCACCGTAAAAGCGGCATAACGTATTAACAAGAACTGAATAAAAAAAGGAGGATCACGAAGACCCCCCAGATCTTTTCCAAAGTTATTAAAAAACCGTTGATAATAATAATATATTATTTGCGCACTATTTAATGCAGGTTAACCGCTTTTTGCCCCCATAGAGAATCTTTCCGGCTTTATTCTTTGCAGTCATTCGCATGATATATACCCCGGCTGGCAACCCCCTTCTGTTAAGCCCGGTTTTAGCGTCAAAGAAGAATGTATGGTAACCCGGCGTCACCATTCTCCGTTCTATCCCCTTCCACAACTGCTGCCCGCGAAGGTTGTACAGCGTAAAGTGCACCTCGGTAATACCCAGTGGTATACGGTACTGTATCTTAATACGCCCGTTAAACGGATTGGGAAATGCCTTGACAAACTTTAGCGGCAGGTAACCCTTTATCAGCGATTTCATGTAATCCTCAGTGCCGATTACAATAATCCGGCTTGTACTGCTTTCTGGATTAACCGCTATCCTTGCACTGTTTTCAGAAGTGTATAATTCATATTTCCGTGTCCCGGGATCAAATATCTTTGCAGTATACTCCTCCGGCACAGCCTCAAGATTGTCAAGAAAATACTCAATCTGCACTTCCTTTTCACCGGTATTGGAGAAACAGACATCAAAGGCAATACCGCCGGCTTTCAGGCTCGGCTGCAACGCCCAGCCACTCAGCCTGTTTCCTGCGGTATCAAGTATACCCACCTGAACCTTGCTCATTCCCGGGGGCATAAACCCGAACAGACGCTCTTCCGATTTACTTTTACGATAGCCGCAGCGGATTCGCCTGAAAAATCCATCCTTGCCGGTATCGAGGTTCCTCCACATGAAATGAACCTGCCACGCATGCTCAGAATGGGTACTCGACGGCCTCTTTATACCGGCATACTCTGATAAAGGCAAAGATACTGGCGGTATCTTAAGTTTCGTTATACCTGAACTGTGGTTGTAAATGGTATAGGCATCATTCTTTACCCCGACCTGCATGGTATCAGTCACCTGGGTAATAGTATCCATACTCGCTATATATATTTCCAGCGCCTCATAAACCGAACCGGATTTCTTCCAGTGGTATACCTCAAGAGAATCCATGAGCACCGGATTCTCTTCAAGAATATCGCGAAGCATAATCGGAAATTTATACGGCATGCATATATCAGTCCAGTCCTTCGGTTTCAATTCGATTTCATAGGGTTCCCTCAGAGAGGTAGTTATACCTCCAGTCATTGAAACAGTCTGCGTTGCAGCAGTTTTGCACCAGATTAACCTGCCAGGAACCAGGGTAAAATTATCTTTCAGTGAATCCTGATACTCCATCCATGTGTTTATGGAGCTGTCACTGTACCAGCGGTATAAACGATACTTGCGTGTATCATAGACCCATGATCCGTTGCCGACGCTTGACTGAGCAAGCAACTGTTCTATTGAAGGGTCGTCAAGGTAAGCAGTGGCACGCAAAGGTTCCCATTGATTTGCCGGAAGCTCGATTGTATCCACAACTGTACTTCGTACAAACCGGGACACATTGTTGGTATCGCGGTGGACGCCGTCGTTCAGAGTAATAAGCGCCCGTACTCCGTACAACTCGCTTATAATATCCGCGCTGTCTTTGATAAACGCACGCAACGTATCAAACATTGCGTTTAAGGTATCACCCTCTCTGTGAATATACCCCATATTGCCGGGACCACATCCGAATTGCCAGATAACGTTGGCAATATTATCCCTTACCGAGAATTGGACCGGTATGTCAGCCCCGGGAGAAATAGTGCCGGTGTTCTCCCCAAGCTCGGAAAATACCGGATACAAAGTATCCGCCAGTATCAGAAAGGGATGTGCCAGATCAATATTGGTGACAGTGTCCCATACCATACTATCGGTAATCTGAAAACCGTGCATGACATGAAAATTCCCGTTGATGTACTGATAAAGACCAAGATCGCCGGTGTTAACACCCGCGGGTAGGGAGTCATATTTCAGCCCGAGAATAAAAGGCGGCACATCGGGATTTACCACGTTGAATTTGAAAAATATTCCTCCGACATCAACAAAACCTTCCGGTAAGGCGCCTGGATTAAAGGCTGTAATGATATCCTCCAGCATGAAAGGCACTATCTTTTTAAGAAATATCATTTTATTCGCCGCCCAGACGGTATCAACGTCAACTGGGAATATGGTTATTTTCTCCCAGGTAAATGACGGCGTTTTCTGCCATACGAAACTTGAATCCGCAGGTGGCGATTTCCTGCCGGCGCCAAGTACCGTACTGTATCCGCGGAGCCATAACCCTGCAGCATACGTGGTATCAAACACTATCCCGGGAGACAACCTGATTTTTGTTTCATTCACCTTCCGCGTTACATCTATCCACTCCTTCACGGTCACAGCGGTATCATACACCTCCGCAGAATCGAGTGAACAGATATAACCGTACTGGTAGGTTCGATCACCGGGCGCTTTAAGGGTGTCAATATGCCACTGTACAACAATTGCATTGCTGGAGTCTTCAAACCAGCTTGAATCCACGGAAATAATATTAGGCACTATTGAGGTATCGCCTAGCGCTGTTTTTGCCCAGGCACGCGACTTTTCCGTCACCCGCGACCACATTTCATCACGAAATATCTGCAGCCCAAGACAGTAACGCTTGTCGTTATCAAGTCCTTTTACTGTATCTGTTGTCAATGAAGTGTTCAGAAGCTTTGACTGCGACATCGGAATGGTAAAGGCATAATCGAGCGGTATGGTGTCACTGTCCCACCAGACACGGATACTGTCGGCCGGCTCCGTTGGTGTATCCCATTTAATATGAATCTCACCGCCGAATTTGGTACTGTCTGCATACAGGGTGCCCGGGTACACGGGCCGCGGCCACCCTATAGTAAAGGTGGTGTCCGAAAGCTTTCCCTCTGCCGTATTGGTCCCGATTATCCTCCACCGGCAGTAGACCGTATCCAGTTCAATAGGCAGAACACCGATACTGTCAAGAATCAGGGTCGTACTGTCCCCCACGGCAAGCAGCGCCGGCGCCGCGATCGCCGTATCAAACATAAGAGGATTAAATCCGGGAAACTTACTGCACTGGAGTATCACCAGACTGTCTTTAACCGTATCGAGTTTTCCAATGCTGTCAATATGCAGCAGGGCAGTATCGGATCTATCCACGTACCGACCGTATACGATCAGGGGATTTGAGGGTGCGACCGTATCCACCATAAATACCTTGCCTGCCGGTGCAAAGGGCTCAAGGAGCGTATCTCTACCGATAGCCGGCCGGTGCCAGAGTACCGAATAGTTGAACCAGTAACAGGAATCATGCGGCGGTGTCAGTTGTTCCACCGTAAGTATCTTTTCCAGACTGTCCGGAGCGGCGTTCTTCACCTCCTGCGTGGAGATCATTGCCACAGAAGCACCGTTAACCCCGGTAGCATATCCGTTTGTCTTGTACAACACCCACACGGAATCAGCCCATGGAGCAATATTCTGAGTTGAAGGGAACCCGGAGATGTCAACCTCGCTCCATACTTTCACCCTCACCCGGGTATTATTCCCGGCCCCCATACTCTCCGCCTTGACCTTGAACGGATTGTAGAAGTGTCCTACCACCATCTGACAGGCAGTGCTGGTGACATCCCCCAGGAGCTGTCCGTTGTATGTGTTCCACACTTCACAGTGATACACTTTCCCGTGATGTGCGGCCGAATCAACCGGATCAAATGTCAGTTTACTGCCGGTTTCCCCCTGCATGATCGAGCCGTCCTCATACCACTGATAAAACATTAACCCATCACCGATTGCCCCTACGCTTAATACCGCCGTTCCGCCGTCGACCGCCGGATACTGAATCGGCAGGTCAAGCGTGATTACCGCAGGCCGCAAAACATGCACCATGATGGTATCGCTTATGTCTGTTCCCGCGACATTTGACACCGTGAAATAGTAGTATGCGCTGTCGGCCTTGGTTAATGTGTCTATTGTCAAGGTCGCGCCGATACCAGCGGTATCGGGCGATGTTGAATCCGGGTGCAGACGGTACCAGGTAAATGTTGGTACCGGCTCTCCCGTGGCAGCGCCCGACAAGGTAAGGATACTGTCAATAGTCACAATTGCCGATGCCGGCAGCGATGATGTTATAACCGGCGGCACATGCTGATTTATAACAGTAACGTTTATATCCTTTTCATAAAAACCGGAACTCAAATCCGTGGCGCGCACCTTTATGGAAAGTGTAGGGGTTGATTCGTAATCAAGTGTTGCCGCGGTAAATAACGAGTCACCGCTGATTGAAAAACTGTCGTTATGCACACCTCCCGCAGCAAGTGTAAAGGTATGAGCGTCACCGGTGTCCTGGTCAACAGCGGTAAAGGTGCCAACAAACCTGCCCGGTGCAAGGTTTTCACTGACTGTATCCGGCGCGAGTGTTATATCCGTGGGATTGTCATTCACATTATTCACCGTTATGGTAAAAGCCTCAGAGTAGGACTGGGCAGGCGTGCCCTCATCAGTGGTTTGTACCCGTATACTCAGGCGGTTCAATGTCTCATAATCAAAAACAGCGGCAGTCTGAAGATAATTTCCAGTAATGACGAACAGACTGTTGTGTGTATCGCCGGCGCCTGCGACAAGGGCATAGCTGTGCCCCTGGGAAACATCAGGGTCCTCGGTGGAAAAAGTACCTACAACAGCACCGGAATCAAGATTCTCATCTACGGTCAACGCGGATAATGTAATATCTTTCGGCGCATCGTTTTCATCGACTATTGTTATAGTAAACTGTTTTTGAAAAGTGCCGCCGTTCTGGTCGTCAGTCTGAATGGTGATATTATAGTTTGCCTGGGTCTCGTAATCGAAAACCTGGGCTGTACGCAAAGAATCTCCCGAGATACTGAAGCTGGAAGTTGCACCGCCGACAAGGGTATATATATGGGCCTGGCCGTTATCTTCATCCTCCGTTTGAAGTGTTCCTACAAGCGTACCTGCGGCGGCATTCTCTGAGACATTAGTACTTGACAGTGTAATATTTGTCGGCGCTTCGTTCAGGTTGTTTACCGTTATAGTGAATGCCTTTTGAAATGACAGAGGGGCCGGCAATCCATCATCTGTTGTCTCCACCCGAATACTGTAGCTGCTCTGCTTCTCATAATTCACCTCTGTATTGGTCAGGAGGTTTGATCCGGAAATGTTAAATTTTCCGTTATCCGTATCACCATCTCCTGAAACAAGGCTGTAGGTGAAACTCTGTCCTGTATTCGGATCCGTAGTGGTAAACCCGCCAACTGTAGTGCCAATCGCCACATTCTCATCTATACTTGCCGCTGAAAGCGTAATATCGGTGGGCGCCTCATTGGAATCATGCACCGTTATGGTAAATGTCTGCGGAGGACTCTGGTCAACACCACCGTTTGCAGTACCTCCGTCATCTTTAAGGTAGATTGTACAGTTTGCCACACCGTAAGTGTCTGTTGCCGACTCATAGGTTAACGTTCCTGTTGAGCTCACTGCAGGCTGGGTGGCAAATAAATCGTTATTATCGTTGGATACATAAAAGGTCAACGCCTGAGACTCATTCGAAGCGCCGGTACTAATATCGGTTGCCCAGTT
>CAZIYW010000037.1:40763-42530 GCA_964543525.1 uncultured Fibrobacterota bacterium
AGGTCAACGCCTGAGACTCATTCGAAGCGCCGGTACTAATATCGGTTGCCCAGTTATTTACCGTCTGAGGGCCCTGGTTTTCCAGAATAACCTGATCATCGCCTTTGGTGAAGGATGGTTCGTCGTTGACCGGATCCACGTTTATTGTCATAGTGTAAGTAGAAGTACTGACAAGTGATCCGTCAGATACTTTGAAAGTAAAGGTCGCATAGGGTGTACCATTTTCATCGGAGGATGAAGTAAAAACCAGTTTCGTAACATCAGGATAATCCTGGTTTGCTGTTACGGGACTACTGTTGTAGGTTAAATCACCATCTGTTTCAAGCGAAATAACCTCTATTCCTCCGAATGGATTATTCTCTATGTCACTGTAGGTAAAATTACCTGTTGAAAAGGTGTACCCAACATCCTCATCTGCTGTAACCGAGTCATCTCCGCCGGTAGGAGCATCGTTTACGGCGGTGACATTAATTGTCATCGTATAGGTTGAAGAACTGAGGAGTGAACCGTCAGAGACTTTAAAGGTAAAAGTCGCATAGGGAGAACCATTCTCATTAGAAGAGGGAGAAAATACCAGTTTCGTAACATCAGGACAGTCCTGATTTGCTGTAACCGGGCTGCTGTTGTAACTTAAATCGCCGTCTGTCTCAAGTGATATAACACGTATTCCCCCAAACGGAGAACTTTCTATATCATTATAAGTAAAATCACCGGTTGTAAAGGTATAATCCACATCTTCATTCGTCGAGACAGAGCCGTTTCCACCTGTAGGGGCATCATTAACAGGGGTAACGTTTATGGTCATAGTATAATAATTGGTGCTGTAATCTTTACCGTCATATACCCAGTGAGTAAATGTTGCATAAGGAGAACCATTCTCATTTAAATGGGGTTTGAATACAAGCGATCCAATATTTGATACCACAGTGTTTACACTGACATTAGTTCCATTGTATTCCAGATTACCATCCGTCACAACAGATCGTATCTTTATTCCTGAAAATGAATCTCCATCAGTGTCATTAAAGGTAAAATCACTGGACTGGAATGTCTTATTAACATCTTCAGAAGTCGTAACGGCATCATTATCTCCTGTAGGAGGATTATTTAGAGTATAATCAATAACTAACTCTGCATCACTAATTATCCAATAGTAATCATAATACTCAATAGAACCACCAAGTATTAGGCCATTATTAGTCTTTGTCTCACTCGCCCATGCCTGCACAAGGGTATTTAATGAAGATGAGGTAATAGTATACCAGCCCGAGGCAGCATTGTAAGCTAAATCTTTAGTACCTAGAGAGCTATTCCAAGCCGATTGCGCATAGGTACTATATGTAGCATTGGATACATAAGAGCCCTTGTTTTGCTCGAAAAGTGTACCTGTTTGGGTATTTTGATAACCTGCATCGTGAACACTACTTAGATAAAACCTAAAAGTAACACTGTTAATTGTGGCTCCTGTACCAACTAAATTAACAGGGCTTGTTAATGCATTATATAATAACAATTCATAGACATATTGACTATGACGTGCATAAGCACCTACATAAAATTGAGTTGAAGAACCGGAAGAAGTAGTATTTATATTTCGAAGGCCACGTTTTATTAATGTATAAGTAGTTTGAGCTCCTGCTGCATATCCAGTAAGAATAACCAGTAAAAATCCAACAAATAGAAACAATCGCTTTACAGGAAACATAGGTTTACCCCACAAGTCCCCCTCCCCAAAAAATATCTAACTACATTATATTATTAATTTTA
>CAZIYW010000038.1:0-41663 GCA_964543525.1 uncultured Fibrobacterota bacterium
CAGGAATCACTCCGACAGCACTGAACGATATGCGGCCGGAACCTAAATAAGTAAATTTATAAAAGACATTTCGCACTGTCCCTACCCGCGCGGGTCACTCCCAACGCTATTAAAGGAAAGCATCCGCCGTATCCGCAACCTGCTGGTGTTTCGGGTCATACTGGACGGACACAGTGTCTGAGCAGTTTACAAAAGGGTGTTAATACCCGGAAAGAACAAAAGGGAACAGACTACACCAGCTTCTCAGTCATAGTATGGGTCGTAGCGTCTTCCGTGTTAAACCAGAAAATTACCTGTTTGTCTTCAACGGTAAAACAGTCGTTAAGTGTTCGCCGGGAAGTACAGGGGAATATTCTCCGGTATCTTCTCTGCGCTTCCATTATCATTTTTCTCTTGAGCGTATTCATATTCTATCTATCGGACGATCAGGCTGAAAGTTTTAGTTTTGCCAACGGCACCAATTCTTTTATAACACATATATTTGTACAGCGGCTACTTAATGCATTGTAAATCAACAAGTAACATGTGTGTACTGTTATCTTCGGTATCAAACCGGAAAAACAGTTCATTACCATGGTGAGTTAAGCAATCTGCAAATGTATTCCTCTTTCCGCAGGGAAGCCTTTTATACATATCTCCGGCTCTCTTTAACAATATTCGCTCATCTTTGCTCATAAAACACACCATGTACCTGCTGTGTCATTAACCTGTACTGAAAACAGCAATAATAATACCAAAATACCCAAGGTCCCCCATTTCAATGGGTTACTGAGACTATTCATTCATATTAGCAGTTTGAGGGAATAAATTGCATAAATACCGGCACTTTTTGCACCTTTATGGTGCACATCATATCTTTTTGTCTCCCTGTCGTGCTATTATTGCACAAACGCAGATTTTTTGTTATATTTGGTTATAGACCTTAACAAAAAAAACCAGAGGCTAATGGAAAACCAACAGGCTCCTCCAAGCGAACTGTTTTATAACCTTAAACCATTATCCACCAACAAGATACCATCACTTGTGACAATAGATTCATCAGTCTCATCACACCCGTGGAAACCGGATCAGTTTACCGAGGTATGTACCGTTAACGGCACACACGGTATAATCGCAGAAAAACCGGAAGGTTGTATAGTCGGATTTGTGCTGGGAAGAAGTGTCGCTGATGAATTTGAAATCACTAAAATTGCCGTGGCGGAGGCCTGTAAACGAAAGGGTATCGGTTCACGGCTTATTAAAGCTATCATTAAACAGGCTTCATCGAGTGGGGCGGCACATATCTATCTGGAAGTTGGCAGTAAAAATACCGCCGCCATAAAATTATATGAAAAAAACGGTTTTTATACGCAGTATACTCGAAAAAAATATTTCACTAATAATAGTGATGATGCACTGGTTATGTCTTTGAAATTAAGGTAGATGAACAGATTATGACAACAGTAGTATTTGTGAAAAAGACATGTTTTGTCTGCGGCACCCGGGATCGGTATGCGGATATCGGGGTGATTAATATCGGTAAACCCGACGATCTGGACGGCAGACCGGGCGACTCTCACCGCTCTTCAATATATATGGTTATGAAACGATGTTCGACCTGCGGATACTGTGCGCCGGATATCGCAACAGGCCCCAAAGGTGCTGCAATTATCGTTAAAGAACCGTCGTACCGGAAACAACTCAATGAATCATCACTCCCCGAGACAGCCAACACGTTTCTCTGTTGGGCACTCCTTCAAAAACGCTCCGGCAATTTTCATGAAGCCGGGAAAGCAACACTCTTTGCCGCGTGGGTCTGTGATGACAGCAGCGAATTTCAATTTAAAGCACGCTCTTTACGGGTTGAAGCTATTGCGCTCCTGCTTAAAGCACGGGAATTAGGCCAGCCTTTCGCCCGTACCCCGTTTCTGGAGCAGTCACTGCTTATCGACCTGATGAGGCGGGCCGGTCAGCTCGATGAGGCAGGTGCCTACTGCAAAGAAACCCTGAAGATGGAGGAACTCACTGAAAATGAAGAGATGATACTCGCCTACCAGGAAGATTTAATTGAAGCAAAAGATAACAGACGCCACACTATCAATGAGGCTCTCGGCCGGTAGCCCTTTAACCTTATCAGGCCAGAATATCGATTATTGTCCCTTTGCCCGCCTCGGCAACGGCAATCTCCACTGTTGCAGCCACCATTTTCTCCGCAAGTTCAATTGTCTGTGCCTGGGAATACTGCATCACCTGATTGAGCGCCTGCACCGATTGAGCTACCATATCCGCTGAAACACCATCCATGCTGTAATCCTCTGTTTAGGAGCGTACGATTCCTTATCAGGAGTATCGGTTTACCCTGCTCTGAACTTTAGAAAAAAATGAAAAGTATCTGCATACTTTCAGGCAATACGACGACGGTGCCGATGACTTTATACAACGAAGCATAACCGTCGATGGTGCGAATCAGCAAAACATATGCGTTTTTATACATAGTCAAGGCTCATTGATAAAAATCAAAATTATAAAAAAAACTATTGACAATACTGGTCAAATCCATTATTATTTCATGTGAATTGATAAAAGGTTCAACTTTCGGCCTTGGAGGAGGTGAAGAAGAATGTTGCTGGACGAGAGTTTTGATGCCGATGAGATCCTCAGAGACGTTGATGAAAAGTTTGAAGATGAAGAACTTGAGGAAGAGGATATGCGTGAATTGAACTTCGGCAATATTCATGACGAAAATGCCAACTTCAGTGATATGGCAAGTGATTTGGATACCACGGAAGATATGTGGCAGTAAACGGCACAGGTCATTAATCATCATATAAGCTCTAAGTCTGACAGGTAATATGCCTGTCAGACTTTTTTTTTATTGAATCATAATACATATTAATAGGTCATGAAAAAGGCAGTATACTTTATCTCAGACGCGCATTTGGGAATCTATTACAAAGGCCGTGAACAACGGGAAAAGAACCTTATCTCCTTTCTACGGAGTATCCGGTCAAGCGTATCACATCTCTTTATAGTCGGCGATCTGTTTGATTTCTGGATTGAATACCACCATGCCATTCGCCCGGTTTACTTTCACATTTTGCATGAACTCAGAACACTTATTGAAAAAGGTACTGCTGTCTATTACCTGGCAGGTAACCACGATTTTGCTCTGGGTCCATTCCTGGAAAAGACAATCGGATTGCATATCTGTCCAGACCACCTTGATATAGAGCTGCAGGGCAAAAAAATACATCTCTACCATGGCGACGGTATACTCAAATCTGATGTTGGCTACCGGTTATGGCGTGCGGTACTGAGAAACCCGGTGAATCAGATTTTGTATAAATGCCTCCATCCCGATATAGGTATACCGCTTGCGAAACTCTGCTCCGGAACAAGCCATAATTTCACGGCCAAACGGTGGAATGAAAAGAAAAGAAAGGCATATTTACAGGCTGCCGGGGATTATCTTAACCGGGGCTCCGATATTATAGTAATGGGCCACACCCATCTTGCAGAGATCTATAATTTCGGCGGAAAAGTTTACTGCAATACCGGCGAATGGCTTCGGCGATACTTCTATGCGAAACTGGAGAATGGCGAGATCAGTCTATGGGAGTATTTCCCCGGCAAAGTACCGGTCCCCCTGAAGCCGATAACGGAATAGCATAGCCTTTGTGTAAACAAATAAAAAAAGGAAAAAAACGAAATCATCTTCGAAGAGGATCTGAGGAAATAAGGTTAAAAAAAGACTGCACGTAGTAAAGTGACTACACAGGTATCAGGTACATCGGCAGTGTCTAATCTCTGAAATGCGGCGCCAGCGCATCATAGGTCTCCATCAATGCCTGCGATACAACTTTCGTCTGGCCGACAATGGGCATAAAGTTGGTATCACCGTTCCACCGGGGCACAATGTGCATGTGGATGTGCTGATCGATACCGGCCCCGGCAGTCCGACCTATATTCATACCAATATTATATCCATCAGGATGAAATGCTTTTGAAAGCACCGCTTTACATTTATTTGTCAACTGCCACATCTCAAGCGCGGCCCTGTCTTCCAGTGCGGCAATGTCCGAAGTATGCCCATAGGGGACAACCATGAGATGGCCGTTGTTGTATGGATATTTATTAAGGATAACAAAAACCGTTTTCCCTCTGTAAAGTATGAGATTTTCGCGATCGGTTTCCTGTTTCGGTTTCTCGCAAAAAATACACACGTCATCCTTTGTGTCAACCCGCTGCACATACTCCATCCGCCAGGGAGCCCAAAGTATGTCCACTGTGCGCCGTCCTTTCGTTAAAACCTCTGCCGCCCTTCCTGTACCGCTCATCAAAATATACAATTCTTCATTCAAAAAAACATAGTACCTGTTAACGGGTTACCGTACATAACAACGCCTTCCGTGAAAAAGCGCTGCGATATCGGTTGCCTGTGATACTTCCCGGAATAAAATCCAGGTTAAATCCCGAATGTTGACACTTTCCCCTGTGAACGGAGCCGAGGCGTAACGTATTTTATGAACTTTCCGGAATATGAAGGAATACCGTATGGAAGCTGAATACTCGGTTAAAACAGTTAAAAAGCTGACTCACCGGTTCCATTCACTCGATCTTCACCGCCCCATGTGTATTGAGCGGTACGACGCCGGTGATATACTTAACTACTCTGTCACCGGTGTCTCCGATAATCGCTGCAAAGCACAGGTTTGTCTGATCGTGGAAAAATTTGTCGGCGGCGGATTCGCGGGGCAGGTATACAAGGTGGTGATCAACTCGATCGAAGGCGGCCCGATTGACGGGCTCATACAGGGAAACACCTATGCGCTCAAGATCCTTATACCGCCGTCATCCTTTTCAGCGCTGTTCCGTAATTCCCTCTATGCTGTCGGGTTCCAGGGACCGTTTCAGCTGCAATGCAATCCTGCGGCGGCCCGTTCCGGAGCACTCTGGCAGAAATTTATCAGGCGCGGTGCACAACTGCGGTTCGGAGATGATCAGGCGGTAAATGACATTCACGCCACACTGATTGATACCAAGCTCGGTAGCTGCGGGGAAATAAGCTCGTGGGTTGACGGTCGGACCTGGCGTCTTGAAGTTGATGAGCATCTTGACACCCTTAAGAAGTGGGAACAGGGAAAGCCGGTCAATGAAAACCATCTTGGATCACCCGAGTACCGCACCAAAAAAGTGTTCATGAAAGAATTCGTACAGCTTCTTCATGACATGGGCGCCCATGAATTTGCCCGTCAGTATGAATGGTCTACCTGGAAAAGCCAGCCCAATTGCCTTAAAAGGACAGAAACAGACAATGATCCCTACAGCGGTCTTACAGCGGTGGATTTTCGCGCAGGTCTGGCACTTCTTCCGTTTCTCCCCATGAGTCCCGGTGATGTTTTACTGATACTGCAGGGTATCGGCCGTGGGAGCCTGGTTCAGTTTGATCGGGGAAGTACTAAAACGCTCGAAAAATTTGTCGCCGAAAACAGGGATTCTTTTTCTGATATGGATGGTATGCTTGAAGAGCTTAAATCGGCTGAACATGTTTACCGTAGCTCTGTCCCTGATATAACCCATAACCATGTAAAATTGATATACAGCAAGACATTGTGGTCTAACATGTTAGACAGCTTTATTACCGGTTGGAAAACGAAGAATATAATAGACCATAAAAGCGAGCCTGATTTTAGAAAAAACAAGTTTTTAGCACTAATTTTTATTCTATTGGGAATAATTCCATTTCTCGGGAGATTTATCCGTCGATTATGGGCAAACGAACCATACAGAAAACACTACCTTTCTCTTATAAGCAAAGGCGGCTATCTGGTAAAGAATGTTCACGGTAAGATGATTGAAAAATCGATTGCCTGGCACCGGCGCGGGAGGTTGAATGAGATTTCAACACAGAAAGTTGCTCATTCCTTCGGAAGGTTTCTGATTCATATTCCTTTCTCTTTTCTCCCGGCAGGTTTACATAAATTTCTCACCAACTGGAGCTGTTTCAAAGAGCGACTCGATTATATATTCCTTCGGCCGGTACGGCTCTATTTCAATCCACAGGTGCGGGAGCAATGGTTTCGTGATATGGTCGAGGAGGGTAAAAAGAAGCATATTGTTACTGAGGCTGATGCTGAAGAGATTCTCTCTCAGATGAAAGAGCCCTTTATCCAGAAATACCTTAAAAGCCTGGCCGTGCATGTCTGCACCTTGCCGATTACTCAGGTTGTCTCGGTTGCCATTGCAGCATGGTATATCCTTGCCCACCCGGATATCCCATGGGCACAAGCCTGGGCAACCGCGTTAACCATTATTGCGGCATTCCAGGTGGTACCAATCTCTCCGGGCTCACTCACCAGGGGCCTCTATGTTCTCTATCTGGTTATCCGCGAACGTAATTTCAAGGACTATAACATTGCGGTATTTCTCGGTTTTTTCAAGTATGTCGGCTACCTGGCGTTTCCTATTCAGATGACTTACCGCTATCCGACCATTGCACGCTTTATGGCCGGACACTGGGCTACTGAAGCGGTGCATATCGTACCGGTATTTGGCGAAAGCGGCGCTCTCCTCGAACACACCGTGTTCAACCTTTTTTATAACCGCCCGCTAACAATCCGTCGGCGCATGCGGGAGCGGAAAGAACAACGGGCCCGGCAGGCGCCGCGCTACTGGCACACCATACCGTATACCATGCTTGTTGCCTGCCTGTTCAGCGGCGTTGACTACTTCTCGTTCCTCACGACAAATGAACTGCCGACCATGAAAGATATCTGGTGGTGTGTCGTAATCTTTCCCTTCGCAGGCGGGGCTTTTATCAGCCTGGGTTGCGGCGGGGCGTCACTGTGGAAACGGGTAATTACAGCTGTTTTCGGAGGATTGGGCGCCGGTATTCTGTATACCGCATTTACAATATACCTTGGTTATGAAGGTTCCATTGAAATCATCCAGGCAATCAGTCTGGCCGTGTGGCGGATGTTTGCCTTTTCGATACTTTCCGCCGCGGGTGCCCTTGTAATAGAATTGCAATAATACAGTTCCCCGGGTACAATGATAGCAGCACTATTCCAATAACGATGTTACTTTCAAGCACGGTAATAAATTGCTATATCGCCAGCGCGATACCACCATTCAGCAGAAATCCCAACCCATCAAGCTTCACATTGTCATCCATGTCGCTGAAAGGTATCATAAGTTTCGAATCAAAATAGAAACCCAGGGGAATAACCGGAATTTTAACCATTATACCCGCAAGAATATGCATACCGAAGGTCGGATTTTTTTGGGCATCTTTTAGCTCTTCAACAACCATTTCCATGACGTCGTTCTGATCGCCGATATCGCCAAGCTTGTAGAAATCGGTCCCCGCGGCTTCAAGAGACGACTGTATAACGTCTTCAATAAAATCGGGCGTGATAATCGGGGTGCCCATGTGCAGGCTCGGACCGGCCCCGAGATAGAGTTTGAACAGTTTTGTCTTGTCCGGCTTGGCAATAATGTTTTTCCGTATTGAGATATCTATCTGAAATTTGGTATAGGGCGTTTTTGAAATACCGAACAGCTTCAAATAGGAAAGACCCATATTGTCAAGTGTCAGATCAACCTCATCCATCTGAAGGATATTTTCATAGTTGCCGCTCTTCAGAAAGGCGTTAATATTATCTTTGGTAATATTCTCCTTGATCTGCCCGTTCGGATATTTCAGTGATGCCAGATATTCCCATGCGCCAATATTGAAAGAAACTTCAACGGCATCAATAACCGGTATCTCATCAATAAAGACCTTGCCGCCGAAATTTATCGGCGAGCGGGTAAACCCGGACCGGGAAAGCATGAGCGGCAGCGTGTTTGCAACGGCGGTGCTGTTGGTAATGGAATCCTTGAGCGCCTGGACGGTCATGTTACCGGGCAGGGAATCTTCAAAAGAATCAATCTTTGCCTGTATATCATCAAAGAAATCAACCGGCTCAAACTTGTCAAAGCTGAGCGGCATATCGTAGACATCCCCCATGTCAAGAGTAAAATCAAATCCCCAGTGCAAGCTGGCACCGACAAGCGCGTGTGAAGGTGTGGTGTATATCAGGCAGCAAACAACAGCTGCAAGTATCGCAGTAAGCTTTTTTTTCATAAGATTCCCCTACTGTTAAATAATTATTTGGTTATGATTTTTTCTACCGACATAGTATCAATCATAAGAATTGAATGTACACCGCATAGCTCTATTGTATCAATATATTTCTATTATTGTATGAAAACCAATATAAAAACGCGATTTATTTAAGTCAATATGGGCGGCTCTGTTCTAACCCATCACAAAAGTCAGCGCTGTTGATTACGGGAATTGAACCGTGTACCACAGCTCCCCTGACCATGATTCCAACGGCAAAATCAATGCGCTGTTCAGAAAACGGTGTCACATTGCCACGGGTATTTACAGATAGAGCGGCAGTCACTTCTATTGAAGATTTGAACGCAATCACTTTTTCTGCCAAAAACAAAAACCTTCTATTTTGAAGAATCCTCAAACAAAGTATATTTATACTACTTTACCGTCGAACAACTGACCGGCACCGTATCAGCAGGATTACCGGTGGAACAATCGAAAGAATATACCGTAAAACTGGAGCTTTTCGAAGGCCCCCTTGACCTTCTGCTATACCTGGTCAACAGGGCGGAGGTGGCTATTACCGAGATCTCTGTGGCTGAAATTGCCAGACAGTATCTCGAGTATCTCGATATTATCCGTAACCTGAATATAAACATCGCCAGTGAATATCTCTCCATGGCTGCCACCCTGGTACGACTTAAGGCCCGGGAGCTTCTACCCGACCAGGAGGCAGAGGTCCTTGACGAGGACGCTGACGGTATCGTTAACCGCCAGCAGCTTATAGAGAAACTGCTGGAATATAAAAAATATAAGGAGGCGGCCGGCTCGCTTAAGCTGTATGAAGCCGAGCGGTTTGGAAGCTATAGCCGCGGCAGACCTGAAGAGGTTGAAGCGTTACCGGATACGGAGGATCTTTCATTCGGTTCAATAACTATATTTGATCTTATAGCCGCGTTTAAAAAAGTTCTTGAACGTGCCGCGAAAAGTGAAGAGGTGTCGGTACGGGTTGTCAGTCGTGAAGACATAAAACTTGATGACCGTATTGAATATATCCTCGGTACACTCGAAGACAATGTCGAGGTTCCCTTTGAAGAACTCTTTAACCATGACTACCGTAAAATAGTACTAGTAGTCACATTCATGGCCATTCTGGAACTGGTAAAAATGAAACGGTTAACGTTCCGTCAGGAGGAGCATTTTGGCCGGCTCTATGTAAAAAAACGGAAAAACGCTCAAACAAAGGAACAATAGTATTATGAGCGATTATGAAAAAAACTCTGCTGTTGAGCAGGAAAAAAGCGGCACTCCCGAGTCGCTTCGTATTCTGGAAGCCGTGCTCTTTGCTTCAGATGACGTACTCAGTATCGCGAAGCTCAGGGAGATTATTCCGGACACCCCCGATGCACGCACGATACGAAAGATGGTGGACAATATTAATATTCAACTGCAGCGGGAACGGCATCCGTTCGAAGTTGTTGAACTGGGCGGCGGCTACCAGTTTCGCACCATTCCCTATTATCAACCTTGGGTGCAGCAGGTGTTTAAGGAAAAATCGACAAAAAAGGTTTCAATCCAGGGGCTGGAATGCCTTGCAATCATTGCCTATAAACAGCCCATCTCAAAAACCGAAATTGAAACGATTCGCGGGGTGCTCTCCGACGGCGCTATGAAAACACTCCTCGAACGTCGCCTTATTACAATAAGCGGCCGCGGTGACGGGCCCGGCAGACCCCTGTTATACAGCACCACCCCGGAGTTTCTTACCTATTTCGGTATCAATAAGCTCTCGGACCTTCCTAAATTAGAAGAATTCGAGGCCATGGCTCGGGAAAAGATGGAGGATATTCCAGATGACGAACTCGAGGCTCTGGGTATCCCACCTGAAGAGGATGAATCAGATGAGAACGATGAAAACCAGTGCGACAGTTATAAACAGGGAGAAGCTGTGAGGTGCCGGGAAGAAAACGAAACGCATGAAGAACATTCTACTGACCGGTCTTCAAATGAAAACGGTG
Organism: uncultured Fibrobacterota bacterium; assembly: GCA_964543525.1. Lineage (GTDB taxonomy): Bacteria > Fibrobacterota > Chitinivibrionia > Chitinivibrionales > JANQEN01 > CBDVBE01. The sequence continues at coordinate 10,102 of CAZIYW010000038.1, forward strand.
ATAAAAACAGCGATAATCGGGATCGGGAAGAAGATATGGGTCAGGAAGAAATATCCGAAATAAAAAATCCGGAAGAAATTGGCCCCAACAATCAGTAATCGGTTATATCGGCTATGACGGTAAAAGCAAAGAAAACACACGACAGTTCCCTTACTCCCATGATGCGTCAGTACATGGAGATTAAGAAACAGAACCCGGACACGGTTCTGCTCTACCGTATGGGTGATTTCTATGAGATGTTTTATGAAGACGCTAAAATCGCCAGTAAAGTCCTGGGCCTCACCCTTACCAGCAGAAACCACGGCGGCACCGATAAAACCCCGCTTGCCGGTTTCCCTCATCACGCCCTTGACCGCTATGCCAACCGTCTTGTACATGCCGGCCATAAGATAGCGATCTGCGAACAGGTTGAAGACCCGAAAACCGCTAAAGGGGTGGTTAAACGCGATGTGATTGAAATTATCACTGCCGGCACCGCCACCGAAGACAACTTTATCGATGAGAAAAGTAATAACTTCATTGTCGCACTCACCCGGCAGGAAAACATGGTGGGCCTCGCATTATGCGATCTCTCTACCGGCGAGTTCCACCTTGAAGAGCTTTCGGCGGATCAGCTTGACAAAGAGATAACCCGTATCGACCCGCAGGAGATTCTAGTCCCCGACGATCCCGCCGACAGCCTACTGGTTGACGGAATAAAAAAACAGTTCTACACGATCCTTGTCTCCAGATACGACCCCTGGAAATTCCATCTCGATAACGCCGGCGACACACTCAGGGAACACTTTCGCGTGGCATCGCTTGAAGGCATGGGGCTGGAACGCTACACGGCCGGTATCGGTGCGGCCGGGGCGCTCCTCAGCTATCTCAAGGAACAGAAAAAAAACAGCCTCCGCCATATCGTAACACTCAAACCGCGTAGAATCACCGGCTTTGCCGAGCTCGATCCGGCTAGTATCCGCAACCTTGAACTGCTGCACCCGCTCCAGACCGGAGACAGCGGCGGCACCCTGATATCGGTACTCGATAAAACAAGCACGGCAATGGGTGCCCGCCTGCTCAAAAAATGGATCACCCACCCCCTTAAAAACATAACAGAAATCAATACCCGCCTGGACTGCGTTGCATGGCTGAAAAAGGATGTTTTTGTGCGGGGTGAAGTGAACCTGTTTCTTAAAAGTATCGCCGATATCGAGCGGCTCATAAGCAGAGTAACCTTCGAGCGGGCAAATGCCCGTGACTGCAACGCACTGAAAGACTCTCTCAAAACATTCCCGTCACTGATAAAAAGCCTCGAATCAACACCATGCACCAGAATCATGGAAATGAGCAAATCCCTGGAGAATTTCGAGCCGATAGTTTCCCGTATCGAAGGTACTATAGTTGATACACCGCCACTGTCACTCCGTGAAGGCGGTCTTATTCGCAGCGGAGTGTCTGCCGAGCTGGATGAGATTAAGGATGCTGCAAAAAACGGCAAGCAGTGGATAGCCCGTCTCCAGCAAACCGAGCGCGAGCGAACCGGAATCAACACCCTTAAGGTAAGCTATAATAAAGTATTCGGCTACTATATCGAAGTATCCAGGGCCAATCTCAGTGCGGTCCCTGACGACTATATCCGCAAACAGACCCTGGTAAATGCAGAGCGCTATATTACTCCGGAGCTCAAAGAGATGGAGTCGAAAGTACTAGGTGCCGAAGAGCGTCTTTCAACTATCGAATATGAAATTTTTATCAATCTGCGCAAAGAAATCGCATCAGAATGCGAGCGTATCCAGAAAGCAGCCGAATCAATTGCCGTGCTCGATGTGTTTATTTCACTGGCAAAGGTCGCGGCAGAAAACCGCTACAACCGCCCGATCCTTAAAGACAACTGCGATATTCATATCACTGACGGCCGCCATCCTGTGGTGGAACAGATGAACCACACCGAGCAGTTTGTCCCCAACGACACGGAGATGGTTTCCGATGCCTCCCGGATACTGCTGATAACCGGTCCCAATATGGCGGGAAAATCAACCTACCTTCGCCAGAACGCACTTATTGCTGTCATGGCACAAATAGGCTCCTTTGTCCCTGCCGCCAAAGCTGAAATCGGTGTCATAGATAAATTTTTCACCCGGGTCGGTGCATCAGATCGCCTCGCTCGCGGCCAGAGTACCTTCCTCGTTGAAATGATCGAAGTCGCGAACATTTTAAATAACGCCACCGATAAAAGTCTGGTGCTGCTCGATGAAGTCGGCAGGGGTACCTCTACGTTCGATGGAATCAGTATTGCCTGGGCTGTAGCCGAGTACCTTCACGAAAAAGAAAACTGCCGTGCCCGAACCCTGTTTGCCACCCACTACCACGAGCTTACCGAATTGTCTCTTCTGTTCCCCCGCATTAAAAATCTCCATATTAAGGTAAAGGAGTGGAACGATCAGATTATTTTCCTTCGGAAAATCGACGAGGGAAGCTGTGACCATTCATACGGAATTCAGGTAGCCCGGCTCGCAGGGGTTCCCAAAGAGGTTATTATCCGGGCAAAAGAGATTCTCTCAAATCTCGAAAATATGGAGCTTACCCCGGAGCACAAACCGGTCCTTGCGCGCCACCACAATGAAAAAAAAGAACCTGATAGTCAGACCAGCCTTTTCGACGGTATCCAGCTTAACCTTATGGACTCAGCTAATATCGAGATAATCCAACAACTGCAAAATATTGATATTAATTCAATTACCCCAATAGAAGCAATGAATATCCTTGCGGAAATCAAGAAGAAAGCTGATTCCTGTTAAAGACAGACAATACCACTATTTATCGCTCTCCTGCGGTCTCCTTATGCCCGCACAACTGCGATACAATCATCCCCCCAAACATAAGTATGCAACCTGTAAGCCCTTGAATTGAGAGAGATTCTTTGAGAATAAGTACCCCGAAAATTACCGCAAAAACAGCTTCAAGGCTTAAAACAATGGCCGCATGTGAGGGATGAGCATCTTTCTGTGCAACCACCTGAAGGGTATAGGCTACACCAACAGAGATAAATCCTGAATAGCAGATAGGTCCTGAGGCATCTATAACTGATTGAATTCGAATAGATTCTGAGAATATTGGCACCACCAGAAAACTGAAAAGAGAGCAGAATATAAATTGAATGAAGGCAAGCTGAATAGTATTCATCCGAGGAGAATACCATCCGAGAATATGGACATGAGCAGCCCAGCAGAACGCACCTGTCAGCACGAGTAGATCGCCGAAAGTTGCGGTGGAGAAGTCCCCGGTGAAACTTAAAAAATACAACCCGACAATCGCCAGAACTGCTCCCGCCCAGGTGCCGAAACCGGCTTTATGCCGAAGGAAAATGCCAAGTATCGGTACAATGATAACATAAAGGCCGGTTATGAAACCGGCTTTACCTGCTGAGGTATATACAATACCTGCCTGTTGAAATGTAGCGCCTGAAAAGACAGCTGCTCCGGCAAGCAGACCGCCGGTGAGAACCGTTCTCAGAGGAACCGGCCCATAACGCTGCTGTTTATTTCGGGTAATGAGTAGAACCGGTATAAGGGCGAGACTGCCCAGCAAAAACCGTATTGCATTAAACGTGAACGGTCCGACATGCACCATACCTGCACGCTGAGCCACAAAACCGGATCCCCAGATTGCGGCGGTGATAAGAAGAAGACCGTTTGACCGCAGTTCTCTTTTTTTCATGACAATTCCCGGTGAAAACGTATCCACCTGGGATTGATTACCTTATGATATTCTGCAGGTTAAAATATATAAAACGAGTATTAATTTTAAACCTGATCACTCTTCACTTTCGAGTGTATCAACAATAGTAAAAACATGGCTGATTCCGGAGTGTTTCAGAATAGCCCGCAGCAGGATCCCTGGTCTATACAGAAGAAGCTCTTTATTATGCAGCTCCGCTTTGCGCCGGCACTCCAGAAAAAACTGAACCCCATAGCTGTCACAAACCTTGCAATTTTCAAGATCAAAAATAATGCGATGAATATCCGGCGCTGTACAAAGCGGTTCAAGCTCATAACGAAGGAAATCGACATTTTTTAAAACGACCTTTTCACCAAACCGGTATGTGGAGGATGTTTGTTCTGTCACACCGGATACTCCGGTTAATAAAAATTAATACACATCAAGAAAAGCTTCACCAAGAAGGCCTGAAGCCCGTCCATTCATCCGCAGCAGATTGTCAAAGGTATTTACAATTTTCACTTTAATGACATTACGACGCTGCTCGACCAGATTGGTTATCTCAGCGGCTAAAGGCTGCCAGTGTAATAAACCAAGAGAATGGCCGTTAACCTCCGGTAAGATGCTGCCTGATACCTGATTGAATTTAAGGACAATACATTTGTAATCGGTCGGTACTTCAAATATCTGCTCATAGGTACCACTACCGCTGAGATATGGGAATCCGTGCTTTGTCCACGTACCATAGTTGGCCTCAGTCCTCTGAGCATCAATAGTCCATCCCCGCGAACCTTTCCGTATAGAAAAACCGCCGGCTACGATGGGCGGATAAACAATAGAATGGGGATCATGTATCAAACCGATAGTCCGAACCGATACACGGTTTATCCCTTTCATTATCGACTCCCGTATATTAAACTTTACCGCGGATGTGCCGCAGAAACTGTCAATGGCCGCCTCAGTCTCACTCACCTCATCACTTTTAGACACGCAGTAGGGATTTACCACAATTCCGTTTATTGACACCTCAAATTCTCGTAATGGACTACCTGTCAATGCGTTAAGGCTAGGAAAACCACAGAATATAAGCAGACAGGTCTGCGGCACTTCCTCTACCTCAAAATAGGCTTCATAATAGTGAGAATACCCTCCTGAATCCCTGCTCAACCCAATCCTTTTATTCCAGCTGGCAAGAGGAAGAACATTAAAGGAATTCCGGTCCGGAGAAAAAGACCAGCGATCTTTCAGAACGACCCGATAGTTTCTATTAACGGACCCATACATGTTGATAGGATGTCTCTTATCCTTTTTCGTATCAACACCGGGTACTTTTGATGCCGAGGTAACTATCAGATATGTCTGCTTGGGCGCAATATCAAGCTCAATGATACAGAGACCGTCACTTCGCTGTATATTTTCGATCTCATGCATCTCCCCATTAACACAATCAACATAATAAATATGATCTGCTTCAGTGCATTCAAGCGTTATAAAATAGTCCCTTTTAGCTGATGTGTTGTGAATATAAAACAGTTCATAGTCCTGACCACTACCGTGAGCCGTCTTAATTTCCGGACACGATTTCCCGCTGACAGTAACGCTGAAAGCCTGCTCAATATGTGCAAGCCGGGTAACAAATTCACTAATGGATACTACATGAACCGTCTCATTCTTCGCTCTGGTTAATCTCGACACCCGTGAGGAAAATGACGAACTCTGTCCGTCATCAAAATTACCCTGCGGCGCTTCATTAATAAACATAATGGTGCCTTTTTTCACCGCAAGCTTCTCCAGAAACACAAAAGTGCTGTTGTTTATCAGCCGTGCAAAGGGGAAAATGACAGCACAATAATTACCTTTCCGCACCCGGGTCGCCGTGCCGAATTCCCCGTTCGATTTTACCGAACAGGAAATTAAAAACTGCTCACTTATGACATCAAACTCAATATTCCCGGATTGAAGGGTATCCAATACTTTACGGAAAAGATGTATTCCTTTTCGCACAGACTCATCGTTTTTTGGCTGATAATCAGCCATAATGGAAGACGACGGCATGACAACAGCAACGGGACTGGTTCGTTGAAGCTGTCTGGTCAGAGTGACCAAACGGGCTGCATAGTCACACAGAACCTTCATCTGATCCCAGTCAGGATGGTACCACGAAAGATTAAAAGGTGTTTTCACATAGCTTCGTTGATCAAGATTAAAATAACACCCATCCAGAATAATCTTTGATGTACCGATAATGGAGTGCTCATCAATCTCTTCCTTGATACTCTGCAGGGTAGCTCCCGTATTCTGGCGATTACGGCCAACGATCCCTACTGTTTCGCGACGGAATTCTATACTGTTCATATCAGCAATTGCTCTTATAAGCATATAATTTCTTTCAGTACCCTCCTGGTTCTGCAACCCTACCGATGACAAATTCGCTGTGGGTACCGCTATTACATCACGAAGTGTGTTTTCCGACCAGTTTATATCACGCTCGAAACTGAAAACCCACTGTGAGAGTCGATGCTTTTTCGCCCAGGTCTCCAGTACCAATGGAAACCGTTCATACATGGCCTGACTGATAAAATTATAGACATGACTTCTGTTTTTGGCAAAACTGTCATTTACTTCAAAAAAGAGTGATGGTAAAACCTCAACCAGGTTCTTCTTGTATCTGGACTTATACTTAATAATCAAGTCATCATCCCAGGGTATTCCGTTCTCTGACGGCAGGTTAGTGGGCATCTCACAGATAAATCCCTCCAGTGGTGATGGAATATACCTGGAATATTCCGATTTCATCTTTTCAAGTACCATCTGGATATACACCTGAGCAACCTTCGGATTAAATACATTCGGGACATAATAGCCAAAAGGATCCAGATACCACTCTTTCCTGAAAACCATTACCTGCCAATCGCCGGAAGGTGCTTTCCAGGAAACCTCAGTATCTTTTGGTGGTACGGATATCTGTTTTACACTGTTTGGATTAATCTTGCCGTCAGCGACCTTTGAAACAAGAATGAGATAATCCAAAGGATTCGGTAATGTATATTGAAAAATCTCTTTTCCTGTAACCTGATTGGTGTACTCAAGCACCAGTCTCTGTGCCCGGTAGGTGGAATTTTGTTCCGCCTGAGATTGAAAGAAACCGTTCCAGGAAAGTGAAAAATCATCGGCAATACGAACCCCGATACCATTTTCTTTTGCAATGGCACATACTTTTTCAAAAAGAGAAAAAAATTCTTCTGAGAGATATACCGGTTTCATCTCTCTTCCGGGTCGGACTGCAACGCCACCAAACCCTTTCTCAATAAATGCATTAAGCTGCTTCTCCAACTCCTGTTCAGTGATAGTTTTGTTCCAGATCCACAGCGCCCATAACCGGGCATCCTGTGACGGGTTACTGAGTAAATTGTTGAGGTTTTTCACCATTACTCTCCTGTGTTATCCCATGTTACTTGCCAATTTTCAAATATTTTCATAAAAACCGGTAAAAAATAAAACATGTAAACTACATCACGTCATTTATTTAGTCAAGTATTTTAGGTATTTTTTTGAATAAAACAGAGGGGAAATAGCAACTCTAATCCTTATAATTTCAACTAGTTATACCACTTTATCCATTTGTTTACAAAATAGCATTTAAAGCAAGGCCAACCGCCTGGTGAGCATCAAATGCCTCTTTAAAAAGGGAGGTATCCACCTTGCCAATCTTTGATATATTCCAGGTTCCCGGCATATATATTACCGTTTTCCCGGAATTCAGGGCAAAAGCAATTTCACTAAGGGTTCCATATGAGCCCGGAAACGCGATAAGAACATCAGAACATCGTACAACGAGTATATTCCTGCCAATTCCCATACCGGTAGGTAACGCAATGTGAACAAAAGGATTAGAACTATTTTTTTCTTCGCCGGGCAGCACACCAACCACAAGACCACCGTTTTCAGCAGCACCCCTGCTTGCGGATTCCATGGTACCGCCTAAACCGCCACATACCAGCACCGCATTATTCTGCGCAATATGCTTACCAACGTCATAGGCAAGTTCACTAGTCTTTTCATCAATAATATTTCCACCAATTACCCCGATAGTAACTTTTACTGTAGCCATCTTATAAATCCTTGATTTTTATTGTGTTATTAATTATCAAGGGATGTTAATGCCGTATCATACTATAAATCAACGTATTATTAATGTGTTAATCCGAAATATTGTTGCTATTTCATAAAAAAATATTTTATCTTTTTATATATCAAACACTTATTAATTCTGCCTGAAATGATATGGTTTTACTAACTATTTTTCAATAAGTTAAAAATTACTCACCAATAATTTTCACCATCACACGCTTGGTCCTCCTGCCGTCAAACTCACCATAAAAGATCTGCTCCCACGGACCAAAATCAAACTTTCCATCGGTTACCGCAACGACAACCTCTCTTCCCATAATCTGCCTCTTAAGGTGAGCATCACCATTATCCTCATAACCATTGTGACGATAGTGACTTACCGGTTCATGGGGCGCCAGTTTTTCCAACCAGTCATCATAATCCTGCAGAAGCCCGGGCTCATCATCGTTAATATACACACTTGCAGTAATGTGCATGGCGTTCACCAGACAAAGCCCTTCTTTAATACCGCTTTTCTTCAAACATTCTTCCACCTGAGGAGTAATGTTAATGTAATCACGCCTGGTCGGCACATTGAACGTCAATACCTCTCGAAACGATTTCATGAGCGTAACTCCTTTAATGGCATTCTGTGATAAATATTTTATATCTTTCTTTATATTAATGAATTATCTAGAAATTTCAATGACTCAATACAGAAAACATCATGCGTTTATAATTGTTTATTTATCAAGTAGTTATAATTTATTTTAATGATCAATGGATAAACCATCCTGTAATTTAATCGAGCTTTTACTTCGTGTGACCGGTTTGGCCAGACTGAGCATAATAGAGCCATTCTTGAATATAGAAACCATTCCAGTCGATTCTGAAACGGTAATAGCAAGTGCATTCGAGCAGGTGGTAATTCCTGCCGCCGCTGCATGTCGTGCGCCGAAACCACTCGGCAAACCACTGATATCATCGGCATCAGCCGGCGGACGAAGATAACTTCCTGCTGACAAAACAATTCCATCACCGGTAATAATAAAAGCACCGTCAATACTGGAAAACTCTTTAATTGTCTCATCAAGGCCCGGATCAAGAATATTCCTTTCAGCCTCACTATACCCGCGGAAAGGGTTGATAATCAATTGCCTTACATACACATTGACCGAATTGGTATCGCCCACAACAAAGATAGTACCCATGGGTTTCCCCTCTCTCCCTTCAACGGCAATCTCACTTGCAAGACCAAGAACCCGCTCCAGAACCTCAGGTTTGACATCAGGCGGCAGAATAGTACGAGTCGCTGAAAGAAAAAACTGGAACTCCTTCTCAACATCAAGTGCAATAACCGTATCAAAAACACCGATAGTTGAGCTGCCGGAGACACAGACAACCTTATCGGTTTTCTTAATAAGAGTTCGTGAAATAGCCAGCAGAATTCCAATTTTTATCTGGCCGGTGCGGGAAGTGGGAAAGGGAGGTGCCTGAATAAGGTCGGTAAACCGTTTATCATCCTTCTCAAAACGTGATTTATCGCTGGTAACAATAATAACTTTCTTCTTTGTACGAATAGCATCAAGAAAATCGTTTTCTTCAACGGCATCAGCAAGAAAAACAATGGCTTCAGCCTTTAACTCCTTTAACAAAGAAAGTGCTGAAGCGATAACCGGATGAGCACTCTTTTTCCTTGTTTTGGCAGTACTTTTAGGCTCAGGAACTATTATTCTTGTGGTTCCTTTTTTGTATGAGGCAACAAGATCAACGATATCAACAGGGTTACTGTCTGCAAGCAATCTTTCTTTAATGATTTCCGATTTGAAAAATGATGCGATCTCAGATCGTAGTTCAATATGACGATTGTCGTCAGCCTCTTTTGACATTACCAGGACAACCAGATGTGCCAGCGCACCTCGTGCAGCATCATAGTTAATACCCTTGATAGACCTTCCGACAATAATTGCAAAATCATCTTTAATGGAACCCCGTGTCGTGGGTATTGCCAATCCCTGGCCGATAAAGGTTGAAGCCGCCTCCTCGCGTTTAAGCATTTCCTCAATAACAGGTTTCTGCTTCCTGATTTTCAATGTCCTGCACAGGGTCTGTGCAAGTTCTTTAAGGGCATCAACCTTATCCTCAGATTTCAGATCAATAATAGTCGGTACAACAAGATACTGATAAAAAGGCAAAATATCCTCCTTATATTCCCTCAATAGATGCTGAATAATAGTTTATCATTCTACGGTTACACGGTATCAGTTTACCCCCCTCGCTCCGTACCGCATTGGAGTAACGGAGTTGTTGTAAACCCTTTTCAACTATTTCCTGCTCCTGAAGCGATTGGAGGGATTTACAGTTTCTGCTTTTCCGTTTCAGAGAATCAATAACATCGGGAACCAGTGAGGCCGCCTCCCAGAAAGTACAGAATCCTTTGCGTTTTACTATTGCAGCCACAACATGCATGGGAAGAATGCGGTACAGTTTAAGTAACTGATCATGCATGAATTCACCAACTTTCTGCATCGCTACTTTATGGGCGAAGAATTCATTGCGTGATTTTGATGAATAATCTGCTTTCACATCAACGATATCATTCACTGCAACGGGCTCACCGAAATCAATATAAACATCACCAAATTTTTTACCAAATTTATGCGCGCTTAAAAAGACGGCAAAGGCCATCAGATCAGAACCAAAATAATACAGATTGCCCCTAATCCGTGATATGCCGTTCTTTTTACCGTCTCTCAACACCTTTCCTTTCTGCAGCAATTCAAAATAGAGTAACTCCGGAAGCCGTTCATAGGATATGGCTACCGGTAAATACATGTACTCTTTCTCCGGGTAACGATACTGGGCGATAATATTCGCGGCAAGTATTCCACTCTTTATCTGCATCATGGCACCATTATAACTACGCCCACCCTCAGGGAATACAATGATATTTTCCTGATCATTGAGCATAGTGACAACCTGCTCAGTCAGCTTAAAAATATAACTCCGTCGTTGCGAATGTGCCCGATACACGGGGAATGCTCCCCAGGAGCGAAATTTCTTCCCAATATAAGGCATATTGGTTAAATTATCTCCTGCTGCAAAACGAAGGTTGGTATAACCCAGCTTCTGCATTTCAATGCCAAGAATAATATAATCCATATGGCTTCTATGGGTACAGGCTATCATGGTCGGAAAACGGGACAGGTGTGCATAGTCTAATGAGGGCCTGTCAACATAGACATTCGCAAAGGTTTTACGTATAAATACGTCACCCTTTAACGCGGCATTGCGAGCGCAGATATGATAATCTTTCATGAGCCTGTTTTAATAAACCTTTGGGTAAAACAAGGTTGCACCGGGAAAATATTCCGACCCTTTATCTCCGATTTACTGTTGAAATCATCATTAAAACATGGATAATTACTACCGGGATAAAAATAACATGTGATGGAATTAAAATAAAAGGATAATTTACTTAATATAAAAATAGGGTAAAAGTAACACACTTTTACCCCTGTTCCTTACATAACCAGACAAAAGACAACTAGGCAACTACACTCTCAACTTCCTTTTCATCCTCAACAGCAGCATTCATAAGCGATTCAACCTCAGCACTCTCACCCTCTTTCTTCATAACCTCAATAAGGTCATCTCTGCCTATTCCCTGAAGATGACGGATACGTCTGTATTCGTTCCTGTGTTCAGGACAATACTTGGGATAGACATACTGACGAGGATAAATTTTCACTTCAAACTGATGATCACACCCTTCAAGAGCACAATTGAGTACTAACGTCACGACCTCGGTGTAATTGTGCTTGTAGGTCTGATTCTTGATGTTGACATCCTCAGGCTTCGTGCGCTTCCGAATACGGTACCTGTCCTGTCGATGCTCCGGACAATATTTCGAAATATGGATTCCAAAAAATATTTTTCCGCATCCGGGATACTGGCACTTCTTCTCACGAAGCTTTTGACGACGACGCGATTTTGGCAACTGCATTGGCGCTATACCCTTTCTGAAAATGGTAATAATATATAAAATTCAATCATTTACGTATTCAAAACCCCTACTAATATATCGATAATTTTAAATAAATGCAACTTTTTTATTTAACTTTTTAAATTAATTCTATGAAACAATTTTAGAAAATGTACTATAACATATTGATATTATATAAAATACAGCTACCGTACCACTTTCGGTAAAAAAGGTGAAATTTATTTATTTTCTTTACACGCGCATGCAACATTTTGTCAACAACCCTGTAAAATACAATAAAAGAATAAGCCGAATGACAAACCGTTGCATTATAAAACAGGTATACATTTTCAGTAAAAAAATTCAACAATGTTACCGATATCGTAATAAATAATTAATGCTTGTTCGAAAAGTCCCTGTTTTACCTTGTTCTCAGACTGTCACTGACTATCGCTTCGTATATGAGAATCTTAGAAGTATACGGTGGCGGGATTCATTCTTCTTAAAAGCCTCTTCATAGGGCTGTTTCAGGGTATACTCAAATTCATAATCCAGTGTTAAGATTCGTATGAGGCGCCAGCTCAGTGTTGACCGCAGGCTTAAATCTGGCCGCTCTATACGTTCAAAAGGGGCGAAATACTCAATCTCAGTCTCCACAACCGCCCATCTTCCGAGGTAGAAAAGTAAAAAAAGGATAACTTCAGGCCCGACCTCAATCTCGCTTTTATCATTAAATTTCCGAATAAGGGTATGAGTAAATTTACTGTCGTTAATAATGTTGTTAAGCTGGGCCTCAACAGTATCATTCAGCTGGTCCCATTTGATATCACCGGAATCTATAAGTTCGGATTGATCCCAGATTTTGTTATATTTCAACCCGATACCGGTAAGTAGTTTCCCTTCAACAAACCGTGTGGACGGCATAGTCAGATTTGCACCGATTCCCGGCTCAATGGTAAAGGGTGAAAAGGAATTCTGCATTTTGTAAGAGGAATCACTGACATTAAAGGACGGATTTTTATACTCTTCATCAAAAATAATAAAGTAATGCGTTTTCCCTTCCGGGGCGTGCTCATACTCGGGGAAAAGCTCGGTATTTATTTCAAATCTGCTGTAGGGACCGAACCAGGGAAAGAAATGCCAGGTAAAAATCGAACGCAACTGCACCTCATCGACACTATTGCTCAATCCGGCCAGATCCAGGTCAGTCACCCGCACTTCTTCACTGATCCGCAGCCGGTTCTCCCAATCCACCTTGTTTTTCTTATATGTCAACATTGAGCGAAGGATTAGCGACAAGGCAGTTTCATTTTTATCGGTGCTGTCGCCCATATGGTTATAGGTCATATTAAAGTCAACCCCACCCCCGACATCAATGCCGTATTTCCAATTGGTGGCAATCTCACTGCCCGGGGTCAGCTGGAGCTGGCCACCGCCGATTATTTCCATACTTGTCTCATCTTTCTGCACCAGCACCAGACGGACATACTCTCCCGGAAGCAGCCGAACAGTCAAGAAATTCGTCAGGGTGTTGTAACTTTCACCAACACCGAAAATTTTATATATTCCCGGCTTCAGTATCCAGGTTTTCACCTCCTCACCGAGATCGGGATTTCGTCCAAACCCCCGACCGTACGGCACAAATTTATCAATCCGCGCTATTTCATACTCACCCCGGAACGGCTGGTTGTCTTCATCAACAACCTCAATCGAGAGGCCGCACCAGTTGGGAACAACAGGCACAAGTTCATTCTCAATAATTTCTACCGTTCGTACAATTCTCTGTTTGTGCGGTCCGCTCCCGAGCATAACATGGTACGTTCCCGGCACAAAACAGTATTTTCTCCCGGGCTTCCCCGAAGCCACAACATTCCCCATGGGATCCATAACCTCAATATCCGGCTCAAGAGCGGGATCGCTTATATAGGGGATAAAAACAGCGCCTTTACCCATAAGAATTTTCTCTTTATCTTCGGCAATCTGTACTGCAAGCGGCGGTGCATCCCAGGTCTTTGCCGCCTGATCGAGCCATGTCTCGGAATAGGGAGAACCCTCGGGAACCTTCGATGCAATACTGTCCCGCGGTACAACGAAATCAAAATACTGCTCTTCCGTGATCTCTTCACCGGGCAGTTCCGACGGCGGCTTGCCCAGAGACAAGGTGCCGCCGACAATGAAGACCAGAAGGGATCCATATACCTGCCAACGGTTACTCACGTTTGTTACCTCCCGAAGCATTTCCTGTACTGTCAACCACCACGGTGTCACCGGCAGGAGAAGATTCATCAGTAACATCCGACTCATCCGGCACTGTATCTGACGGCAGGCCATACTCTCTCGCCAGTACAACATCAATATCGTGCAGCGCCTGCGTCATAATAAAATCCATGATCTGAGACAGCTCACGAATAACATACTCGGGATCGTGCTGAAACACCCGCTTCCGCCGGTCGAACCGCCGCATGTACACGGTACGATTGTCACTGATCCGGGTAAGTTTAAACCTGAGCGCCAGGTGCGCAAACCACACTTCCTCAGAGTCATACTCTTCAATGGACTCAATGTACCCCGTCAGCTCATAATCGGGACGCGACCCTTCATCAAAGCGTCGTACCACGTGGCTGACAATACGGGAAGATGCCAGATGTTTATGCACAATATCGGTAATCATACGAACCGGCTTTACCGCCCACACCTTGTAAAAATAATACTGCAACTGAAAAGGGCTCTTGCGATAGACAATCTGGGGACGGGAATAGGCCTCTTCAATGTCGAATTCTTTCACGCGGATAGTGTATGGGTAGGGATTGATATTTTTCCTTACTTTCATGGGCTCCGGCTCATAATTGATAACATAAAACTGTTTTTTCGGCGCACTTGCACAACTCAACAGGTATATCATGAGCCCGAGTACCAACAGTACTATTCCTTGTATTACTCCTCGTATCATTGAATTCTCCGCTGTTTTTGTTGTTCACTTCGTATTATAAGTGACGGATTTTCCATGAGCACTTTCGACAGTTCGTTTACATTCTCAAGTGCTTCACGGAGATTTTCCATTGAAATCGTTATATCCTCCCGGCTCTGACGAATCGTGAGATCAAGGTTCTGTGACAGATTTTTCATGGCGCGGGCGGTTGAATCTATCTGGGTCATTATATATGAAATTTTCCTAAAATCGACGTTATCATCAATTTTACCCGTTATCGATTCAATATCACCTGCAATACGGTCCGCTTTCCGCATGATATTTCTTGCGGTAACAACAATGTCGTTTGCTTTCGGCGAGAGGGTATCCATAAATTCGTTGGCCCTGCGGGTAATTCCTTCAACATGCTGCAGGGTGTTATTGATGGCGGTGATATTCTCGGGATTGGTAAGCATATTCAGGTGATTCAGCAGCAGCTCGACCTTCACCACAACATCCTCGGCTTTCCCGGTAATGGTGTGCATCAGTGAAGGCCGTGACGGGATCTCGGCACCCTCTTTGAGAACTGTCGCAGTCGGACTCCCGCCGGTAATCTCGACATAGAGCAGGCCGGTTATTCCCATAAAGCCGGTGCGCGCCTCCATTCCTTCGGTAATGGTAATCTTGCTGCGATCGATACGATAGATTACTTTCACTTGGGTAAAATCCTTCGGGTCGAGAACTATCTTCTCAATGTTACCGATTTTCACCCCGTTATATTTTACCTCGGCACCCTCCACCAGCCCCGACACAGACTCCCCTTTGTCAAAAATCGAATAATACGACTCCGTCTGATCCCTGAATCGAAACCCGACAGGGATAGCAATAAACGCAACGATCAACACGCATCCTGCAACCATGAAAATACCCAGTCGTGCCCGTTGAGCAGCAGTGATACTCATTATGCATTCTCCACATGAAAAAGTGGCCTGGAATTATCCGCCTCCGTCGTAACGTTCTGCGGTGTCCGGTTAAAAAAATCATATACCGGGCCGCCGGTTACCGCCCGTGCCTCGGAAAGCAGACCGTCATACAGAAGCCTTCCTTTGTCAAGAAATATAATTTTATCCGCAATCTTTTCGATAGAAAGAAGTTCGTGGGTAATGACCACGATGGTAATCCCCAGCGTCTCCCGTAATTTCAACAGCAGCTCATCAAGCCCGTTGGAGGTCACCGGATCGAGTCCCGCCGACGGTTCATCACAGAACAGCAGCGGCGGATCAAGCGCAAGTGCCCGCGCCATGGCCACCCGTTTCCGCATACCACCCGACAACTCATCCGGATACAGATTCGCCGCATGGGGCAGATCCACCTGCGCCAGTTTCAATTGCACAATTTCGTGTATTACCTCATCCGGCAGATCCGTATGCATTTTAAGGGGAAGTGCCACATTCTCCCCTGAAGTCATGGAACCGAGCAGTGCGCCG
The DNA here is from genome assembly GCA_964543525.1 of uncultured Fibrobacterota bacterium. GTDB lineage: Bacteria > Fibrobacterota > Chitinivibrionia > Chitinivibrionales > JANQEN01 > CBDVBE01. The sequence continues at coordinate 26,291 of CAZIYW010000038.1, forward strand.
TTCTGAAATAAAATACCTATTTTTTTCAGTACCTGCGCAGTGCCTTCAGAATCAAGATCTCCCATCTCCTGACCAAAAATGGTAACCGTACCGGAATAGGGCTTTACCAGACCGATGGTGTTTTTCAGCAGGGTCGTTTTCCCACACCCCGAGGTACCCAGAATGACACGAATCTCAGAAGGATAAAAATCCGCAGTGATATCGTGCAAAACAGTACGATCACCATACCTGGCAACAAGATTGCGAATTTCAATAATAGGTTTCTGCTGTATCGTCATAACAGAGTTGCCCTGACAATGCTAGAACTTTATATCATAAATAAACGAAAACAGCGCATCGGCAATAATAATAACAAATATACCGAACACCACTGAGGAGGTGGTCTCTTTTCCCACCTCTTCGGCACCGCCCCGGACTTTAAACCCGAAATAGGCGCCAATCCATATAATAAGCCACGAAAAGATTACCGATTTTATCACACTGATAATAAAATCCTTGACATAGATATTTTTAACCATCTCGCTCCAGAACAGATCGAGAGTCAGATTGACATAAAACAAACTGATAATAAGTCCGCCGAATATGCCGGCAACCATGGAAAGTATCGCCAGTACCGGCATGGTTAATGATACCGCCCAGAACTTGGGTACCACAATGAACTGGATATGGTTCAACCCCATAGTCTTCAAAGCATCAACCTCTTCCTGCACAACCATGGTGGCAATTTCCGCGGTAGTGGCGCTTCCGGAACGGCCGGCCAGAATAATCGCCGTTATGAGTGGCCCCAGCTCGCGAACCATACCCCAGGTGATCATGGCCACAAGAAATACGTCGGCGCCGAACTGCCGAAGCTGTATGACCGATTGAATTGACAGGATTATACCAAGAATAAATGACAACAGACCGACGATGCCGATGGCTCTGAATCCAAGCTGATACATCTGATCGCCGAGAACCCCCCGTCGGAAATCCTGCCGCCTGAAGAGGCCGAAAGTTCCCCAGTAAATGGTCTCAATGAGAATAGACAGCGCAACAACCGACTCGTTATATACCCGTATCATAATGTCACCAAGGCGGACAAAGATATTTCCCCGGGAGGAAACCGGTTTTTCAACTGGGGCTACCGCCCATTTCTTTAATGTCAACAGCAGATCGTCGGCGATATTGCAGAGCACCAGTTTCTGACCGGTCCGGTTATACCGGTTATTCAGCAGATGTACCAGCGCAATACCCGCCGAATCGATTACACGGGTATCGGCAAAATCAAGCCGTAGCGTTCCGGCGGGTTTCGCCGTCGGCAGCGGACTCTTTTCCACCCATTCCCTGGTCAGCCGCTCGGGAAGGGTGACGGTAGCCGACTCAGGTGGTTGATTTGAATCAGTCATAGTGCATCATAAAGAGTAATTCAGATAATCCTCGTTCAGAGCCGTCTCTGCATGGAAACGGAATACGTTCATCATGGAGTATCGCAGAGCGTGGATAAGCAGCGCCGGATGCGAACTCACGTTACTTGTGCACCCGAGGACGCGGTTGCCGGGTTTTTTTTACATCCTTCAACCATTACACAGCACTGTTTGCTCCCGCTCCACTCTCTGCCGGATATCGGTTCCGGCACATTCCAACCGTATAATATAATGAAAACCAGGTAATTAAGCCGTCTCAATTATATAATAATAACATAATTACAGCAACGGGTGAAATACAAATTCACCGGGAACAGGTTCCCACACTGTAATTCGAGCCATAACAATTTTTAAATTTCTGTTTATTCTATGAGGTGAGTTATCGTATTTTTAAAGAACATTTATTCACTAAAACAGGTTTCTGAAAAGGACTCTGCTCCATGACATTCTACAATGAAAATCAAAGCGCAAAAACCTATACCCGCTTTTCGCTGCTGCTTATCGGCATCGGCCTGCTGCTGTCGCTGGACACCGTTCTCGGCAGACCCATTGTATATAAATTCTGGCCGTTACTAATAGCTGTTGCCGCCGTTGGATTTATCGGTATTTTTATCAGCAGAAACAGACGGGAGCCGTCATTTCTGGGACTCGGCGTGTACCTCGCCTGCTTTGCCGTACTGGCACTCTACTGTAACTTTACCTCATGGGCCAGTCTGAAACTGCTCTGGCCGCTCTTTATCGCGGCACTCGGCCTCTCTTTCTTTGCCATGCTCTTTTTCGCCCGAAAGAAATACCCGTTTCTCCTGCTCAGCCTTCTTTTCTTCTCCCTTTCGGCGGTATTTTTCGTGGTCTTCTCACTCGGAGGCCAGTACTGGTGGATAGTCTTTATTCTGGTTGGATTGAGTATCCTTGTCGCGGAGCGAATCAGATGAGCAAACAGTCGGTAGTACTGATTGAACCCATGGGAAACGAATCAAACGTATTCGAGAATTTCATGCAGCTCCCGTTGACCGGGGTCCTGTATCTCGGCACAATTCTTGAAAATAACGGTTATGATGTCACCATTTTAAATGAAAATATTCTCGGCAGACATATCGACCTGTTCGAGGTACATGCCGACGTGTACTGTATCACGGCGCTGACAGTCAGTGCGAACCGGGCAAAGCTTCTCGCCGCACAGTTTAAACAAATCTATCCCGGGTCAAGAGTAATTATCGGCGGTATCCACGCATCACTGCTTCCCGGTGAATTCACCGATGTGGCGGATCATATTGTGATTGGCGAGGCTGAAGAGGTTATTGTTGATGTTGTGGCCGGCAGGATTCATGAACAGATTATTAACGGCAGACAGGTAAAGGATCTGGATACTCTCCCTCCTGTCAATTACCGCCTGCTGCAGGGGTATGAGAATATCTCGATTGTACCGATCATGACCTCACGCGGCTGTCCTTTTGACTGCAATTTCTGCACGGTTACAAAAATATTCGGCAGGAAATTCCGCATGCAGTCTGCCGATCGGATTGTCGCGGAAATAAAACATGCGCGGTCAATTTTCAAAACCCACCATTTCTTTTTCTATGACGACAACTTTACCGCCAACCGCAAACGTATCAATGAACTCTGTGACATGATGCTTGAGCAAAAGATTGAGATAACCTGGAACGCCCAGGTACGCTCCGATCTGGCGAAACAGCCCGATCTGCTTGCCAAAATGGCCAGAGCCGGCTGTACCCGGGTCTATGTCGGGTTTGAGTCGATCAGCGATGAAGCACTCAGGGCGCTGAAGAAATCACAGACCAAAAAGGATATTGAAGATGCAATCCGTATGTTTCATACGTATGGTATAAAAATCCACGGCATGTTCATGTTCGGTGAAGACAATGATACGCTCGAAACTATCCACGAAACTGTTGACTTCGCCCTGCAGCATGAGATTGACTCCGTGCAATTCATGATTCTCACCCCGTTCCCCGGCACGCAGATATACGACAAGATTGTTTCAGAAAACCGATTGTACCACAGGAACTGGGACTACTATGACGGCATGTATGCCGTATACCAGCCGAAAAACCTTACTGCTGTGCGCCTGCAGGAAGAGATGTTTCGGGCATACAAACGGTTCTATTCGGTACGACGCACCGCAGTTAATGTTCTCGATTTCTCGTTCAACATGCTTATCGACGCCCTGGTATGGAACTTCAGACGCGCTTTACGCTACAACATAGAAAACATTTTCCTGCGCATTGTCAGCTATTTTATCATCAACCGTTTCACCCGCAATTACACGAGCTATCTCCAGTTCCTTAAAGGCACCGAGCATGATCACTCAGTCAAAAAAGCGTTTCAGTAATTTTGTTTGCAGGGAATTTATTATCATAATAAGTCTTCCCAGTGAATCATCCCCCAGAGGATATATTTGTTTATCAATCACCTTGACGCTGTTTTTCGTTATGCACGTGCCAATAATTCTCTTTTAATCTTTAACATCTTTTAAATCTTTTTTTTCTTTTTTGTTAATGCAAGAAAGAACTCGGGTGTTTATCGATAGTAATAAAATTCGATTCATCAAAGCATTGCAGGTACCGGTAATGAGCTGACAAAGATTCATGCTAAGAGGTATCGTTATTCGCAGCAGTTCATTATCTTTAATAGACCCTTATGCGCGAATATCACCCAAAATTTACTATTCGCACACCAACCACTGCCCCCAAAAGGTTCCATCTTGCATGTGCCAATAATAATCTCTTAATCTTTTTCATTCGAAACTCGCTGTTAGCCATTTGTCAAATGACATTCTATTTTGCCCCTCCATCACTCCAACTGTCCGTTACAGAATCTTTTTCCTTAATAACTTCACACATATATATTTGTTACCAGACATATCATCTCCCATTTCCACCAATGGAGTCACTATGAAAACAAGATCCTATGCAATCATGTATCCTGTCGTATGCCTTCTTTTGCTTGTCCCGTCTCAGATTTCATATGCCGAAGAGGTAAAGGAGCTGCAAATCAAGGGGGGATTGCTGTACCAGGCATGGTCCGATTCGGCCGAGTCAATGCCCTGCGGTATCACAATTCATACCCCAACGGCAGTGCCGGACCGCTATCCGCTCCAGGTGGTCATGCTAATTGACGCATCATACCACATGGAAGGCGCTCCTATCCAGCAGGCAAAGGCATCGGCAAAAGCGGTTCTCGATCTACTCGCTGACACGGATATGTTCGGCCTGATTACCTACTCGCAGTATGCCCGGGATCTGTTCTCAATACAGCCGCTAAATCCGAACAACCGCAGAAACGCTGTAAGCGCAATCGACCGCAGTAAATATGAAAAAGGGCGGAATCTCTCTGAAGGCCTTTTAAAAGCGGGGGAACAATTCAATAAATTCAAAGGTCAGCGATCGTCGGGCCAGTATATCATTCTTATCACCAACGGCAATCCCGATAAGGGAGTCACCGACTTTTCTCAGCTTCTTGATCAGGTGACCAAACTGGCCGAAGACTATAATGTTCATTTTACCACTATTGGATACGATCAGTTCTATGATGAAAATTTTCTTATAGACTGCGCCAGAAAAACGGGCGGCAGAGCCTATTTTATCGAGGAGATGGCTATCAACACCATGACTGCCATAGTAATCGATGAAGTGAAACGAATTACCGAGACCTGTGTGCTGGATGTGACGGTCGAGCTGATAACACCGTCGGCATCCTCGATAGACCATGTATATGGCGGCGCACTCAGAGATGACAAAATATATATCGGCAATCTCGCGGCAGGACTCAAACAGAGTATCCTCTTCGAGCTAACCGGCAGACCCAAGCGGCGACGGGACCTTGAAGTCAATGTCGACTATATGGAACCGGTCAGGAAAACTCCCCGTACCGAGCGCATATATGTTGATATCCCGGTAGGCACCGGCCACCAGAGCTATGACACACAGTTCGGACCGCTCCTGCTCAACTATACAATCCAGAAAGGCCTCGCCGAAGCGATCGAACAGATCCGTGACGGTGAATCCTATGTGCGCAAGGATTTCGCCGAATCATTCAAACAGACGATCAAACAGCTCGAGCAGGACAATGTCTCCCTGAAATCGGACTACCTCGCCGAGTCCATCAAATACTATAAACAGGTTCGGCACGATATTGAAAACGGCGCTATCGAGGACGCCCTTTTGACAAAAAAGATAAAATATCACTTTCTGGAATTGACGTATGGGGAGCGGGTGAAATAGCAAGGGTAAAGGGTTAGGGTGACGATGCCCGTTTCGTCCAGAGGTCAGAGTCGCGTTCAAAAAAACCCTCGACCGTCGTCACCGGTTTCTTTTCCTTCGACATTCATTATTCGTTAATCGTCATTCTCTGTTTTCTTACGCAATATAGACCACCACTCAAACACTCCAGTTGTGCGGGCGTACCTATCTATTCTATAAATCTAAACGCAATTCACGATTGTAAGCGCCTTTACACTGTATAGATACTAATATGAAGATATGCCTGCTGTTGATACTGCTGACGGGGATCGGGTACCAACGGGAAAAGCGGATTATGTATTGCTTGACCAGCGCTCACGGCCGTTAGCAGTTATTGAAGCGAAGCGCTCTGCAATTCAGCCGTACATTGCCAAGAAGCAGGCGCTCCCCTATGCCAGGAATATTGGCGCTCCGTTTATCTTTTTGACAAACGGGGAGCTTATCTATTTCTGGGATTATACCAATGATGATGCGCGTATAATCAACTCTTTTTTTTCTCGCAGAGACCTTGAACGTATGGTTCATATGCGGAAAAATGTCGCCACACTTGCAACAATAAAAATCCCCACTAACTATCTGCGTAACGGAGAACCCCTCGGTCTACTCGACCCTTGCCCTCTCTGCTCCTGCTATGAGAAAAAAGTCTTTAAGGCAGCATTAAATTACTTTTTTGCTGAGTATATACCACAGCTCGGCGGTGATTTGACTCGTGGCCCTGTGGTAAATAAAATCTGTCAAATGGTTGAAGAGTTTTTCCCTTCAACTGAAAGTATTCGGTATTGAATATATTGACACACTCCTTAACTTCAAAATTGCCCAGAACCCGGAATTACGTTACTACGGCAATGGATTTATTCCCAATAACGGTGTTTCGAGCAAATTCCTCGGTCCGCTTGAAAAACCACCTCTCGATTCCCCGGGAATATCCACAACCTGTCTTAAATAGACAATCACATCTTCGTCCAACTTGTCCCTGGCTTCTCCAGGCTGTAATACACCTTAATCTCTTCAAGCTCATCAAATATCTGCGGGACAACCTGAACATCCATGCCGATCTTTATTTCATCCTCTTTAATCGTTTCTCCGATCCAGGCGAGTATTCTGCCGGTCTCCTCCAGGTCTGCCACCCCCACAATATACGGAGCCAGATCCTGAAATCCGGTTGGTGCGGCAACGATTTTTGTATAGGTATGAAGTTTTGCTTTTCCGCTTATTTCGAAGAATTCAAAATCGCCGCTCATGCATTCACTGCAGTCTGCTCTGGGAGGAAAGGAAGTGGCACCGCAGGTTTTACAGCGTGAGCCCATGATATGGCCTTCTTTAAGATGCTGTGCAAAATCCGCTACCTTTGTAAAGGGGGAAAAATTGACTTTACCGAACCATTTAAACATACCTAATCCTCCCTCTTTAATATATGAACAAATGTGTACTGACCGATCCCGCCGACATTATGGGTGAGACCGATATCCGCGTTTGGGACCTGGCGCTCGCCTGCTTCCCCTCTGAGCTGTTTACAGATTTCAACAGTCATGGACACGCCGGTCGTACCGATCGGATGCCCCTTTGCTTTCAGGCCGCCGTCCACATTTACAGGAATCTTTCCTCCGATATAGGTCTGCCGATCCTCAATAAACCTGCCGCCGTCACCCTTTTTACAGAAGCCAAGATCTTCATAGGCCATAATCTCGGCAATGGTAAAACAGTCATGCACTTCAGCAACCTTGATATCACCGGGGCCGACACCGGCCATTTCGTAAGCTTGTGCGCCGGCTTCAACGGCGCTGGGGATACTGTACAGGTTGGGTCTTCTCAGCACGGACATGCTTGCTGTTGCGCACCCCATGCCTTCAAGCCAGACGACCGGTTTTTTGCAGATTTCTTTCGCCCGATCCTCATTGGCCAGGATAACGCAGGCCGCACCGTCAGCATTGACACAGCAGTCAAACACCTGCAGGGGAGCGGCCACCATATCTGAAGCAAGCGCTTTCTCCATGGTAATCTCTTTCTGGAAAAAGGCATACTTGTTCTTGGCTCCGTAATAATGATTTTTTATTGCCACCTTAAGCAGTTGCTCGTGGGTGGTGCCGAACTCATGCATATGCCGCCGGGCAAAGAGTGAGTAGTAGCCGGGAAAGGTTGTCCCGTAAATGGATTCCCATTGTACTTCACCAACCCGTCCCATGAGAGCCAGAATTTCCGGCGTTTCCAGCTCGGTCATTTTCTGACACCCTATCACCGCGATTATGTCATGCACTCCAGCTTTTATGGCCATCCATGCGGTACGAATGGCCGCACTTCCCGATGCACAGGCAACCTCAGTAAGCCATGCCGGTTTCGGGATAAGTCCCAGATACTCATTGATCACTCCCGCAAGAGAGCGCTGTTTATGGTATTCGGGAACCGACCCGATAACCGAAGCATCCAGGTCTTTCCGTTCGATTCCGGCATCATCCATTGCAGTCCTGAACGCTTCAAAAGCAAGCTCCTGGACCGTTGCATCACTGCGCCGGCCGAATACGCCGTGGCCTATGCCGATTATTCCGACTTTGCTCATTGTTTAAACCTCGCTATTTTTAAATGTATTGTGATAACTTGGTAAATAGTCACCCTAACCGAAAACCGAGCTCGCACTATTTATATATACTGCCCGCCATCAACCTTTATGACTTCACCCGTAATATGCCGTGCGCGATCGGAGCAGAAAAACGCGACAACCTCTGCGATTTCTCTCGGTGCTGCTATCCGCCCGAGTACTGTTTCGTCTATCGCCTTGTTTAAAAACTCGGGAGGGATATTCCTGGCCATCTCGGTCATAACCATACCGGGTGCAATGACATTGACATTTACATTGAACTTGCCTAGCTCCTTTGCAAGTGCTTTACTCATAGCAATCTCGCCGCCCTTTGATGCTGAGTAATTAGTCTGTGCGAATTTACCGCGCAATCCGTTGATAGAAGAGATATTCACTATTTTACCACTTTTTTGATCTTTAAACACCATTGCAGCAGCTTTATTGTAATTGAAATAACCCTTCAGGTTTACATTGATCACCGTATCCCACTGCTTTTCGGACATCTTCCAGATGACACCGTCCCAGTTAATACCGGCGTTACATACCATGATATCGAGTCCACCGAACTCTTTTATAACCGTCTGCACCATATTCTGGGCATCATCGTAACTGGAAACATCCGCCTTGATAGCCAGGCCTCGCCTGCCCGTTGCTTCAATTTTTTTAACGACCTCTTTCGCTTCAGTATCGTGACGCCGATAATTTATAGCCACGTTACAGCCCTCCTCGGCAAGGGTCAGCGCAATCTCAGTACCGATACCCATACTACCGCCGGTGACTATAGCACTTTTACCTTCAAGACCAAGATCCATATAATTTCCCTCCGTCTGAACAGGGTATTAAAAAACATTGTTCTAATTCCTGAAACCGATGTATCGGGGTATTGGAGGTAATGGAGTTTCTTTTTTATACATCACTCCGACACTCCGATACTCCACATATCTTATGCGTCTTTCCATTCCGGTTTTCTCTTTTCCAGAAAGGAATTGATTCCTTCCACGGCATCCGCGGTGTCCATAAGATCGCCGAGATATAGACTTTCCAGTCTTCCTATGAGATCGTTATACTGCGCAGCAATAACCGTTCTACAGCCCCGGTGTGCCATGCGGATCGAGGAAGCGCTTTTCGGCAACAACTCTTTTTCATAAAACCCGGAAACTGCTTCACCTAATTGATCTTTTTCCACAACCCTGTTGATAAGGCCCAGGTTATGCAGCTCGCCAGCGCTGAATTGCCGACCTGTAAGAATTATCTCCGATGATATCACTTCGCCGCATTTTAATGGCAACAATACGCAGGCCACGGGCGGAAAGACGCCGAGCTGAATTTCAGGCACACCGAACTTTGCGGTTTCGTCGGCATAGATAAAAGTACATGCCAGGACCATTTCAAAAGCACCACCCAGGCAAAGCCCTGATACCTGTGCCAGTGTCGGAACAGGGCACGATATAATGTCATTTATAAAATTGTGAAATGCGGGCAGCATATCGTTTACCTGACCGGGTTTGTGCTCTTCAACGCTGGCGCCGAAGCTGAAATGCTTTCCCTCACCGGTAAAGACAATCAGTTTTTTATGGGGATTTTTTTCATCCTCTTTCAACTGCGAAGAAATTTCCCTCATCATCTGTGCGGTGAGAATATTTGCCGGACCCGGGCCGAGGCTAATCTCGGTTACGGTGCCGTCGTGCTTTTCTTCTACGTGTATAAGATCATAAGCCATGGTCAGCTCCTTGGTTTTTTAATGCTTCTTATTAAAACATTCCGATTGAACATCGAATGATGAACAAATGGTAAATTTTGATATTCTTTATTCCGCTTTTAAAGAAGGACGGTAAAAGTCTTTCTACGGCGTAAAAATCACCCGCTTCTCAAGCTTGTGTGCCAGAGCCTGCGGTACAATCTCATTCATTTCGTCAAGTGGATGCTCCTCAATGTTGTCCAGCACATTGATCTCTTCATTCAGAACTTTCTCGACAACGGCCGGGTAATATTCCGGTTTACATCCCCAGTTACCGAACAGATCCGCATCAAACGCCATGGCATTGCTCAGCCTGACGGTAACTTTCTCCATAGTAAATCCTACAATCGCCACAGTGCCGGCAAAAGAGAGCAGGGAGAACGCAGCTGTCTGTCCCGCACCGGTGCCGCTGGTTTCAAATACCTTCCACCGATACCCGGGCAAACCGTTTTCCTTTACCAGGGTACGGACATTTCCTTTTATCTCTTTTTCCGACAGATCTTTTGTATTAATGGTATAATCAATACCAAACTGTTTAACCTTTGCAAGCTTCCTGTCATCAATATCCATTGCAATAACCGTAGCCCCCGTATTTTTGGCAAGCTGTGCCATATATACGCCGATACCGCCGACCCCGATAACAATAGCCAGCTCACCATGCTGTAAATTGCTCCGCACCAGCGACTGGTAGGGCGTGGTCACCGCATCGGCAACCACCGAAAGCTGCTGCAGCCTGTAGTTGCCGAGAGTATCGGGCAGTTCGCAGAGAAACCGGGCAGGTACCGTAATATGGCTGGCAAATCCGCCGTTAAAATCATTCCCCGGCATTCTCTGGCGGCGACACACATTGCTTCTCCCGCTTTTACACAGATCACACTCTCCGCAGGGCAGTACCGCCGGAATGATTACTGTTTTGCCGACCAGGTGTTCATAGGTGCTGCCTGCGGCAATAACCGTGCCGCTTATCTCATGGCCCAGAATCAAAGGCAGCCCGGAATTGGTGTTCACCTTGCCGCCGATAAAGCCGAGATCGGTATGACAGAGACCGCAGCCTGCCACTTTTACCACCGTTTCATCCGCTTCGGGTTCCCGTGCAGTAAACTCCTTCCTCTCAAGAGGCTCGTTCGGTTTTGTCAAAAAATAGCCGTATGCCTGCATTGATTCCATAGTTGTATCCTCCTTATTAAGATTTTTGGAGTTTTGGAGTGATGGAGTAATGAAAAAAACTGTTTATTACTATATTCCCCCAATGCGCCAACATTTCAATACTCCAACTTCTTTTTTATATGGTCTGAATATATACAATTTTATATCGTTCAGGTTACAACCGCATGCATTATTCACAACCGTATTTGTTACACTATACCTTACCTGCCCTCTGTGCAGGAAACGCCAACGCTTCGGTTAGCACGAACGCCGCCTGGAGATACGATGTAGGGCAGAGCGGAAAACATTCCTTGCAGTTGCTGCACTCTCCGGCTGCTATCTCAGGAATAAACTGTATCTCCCTGCGTATGCCCCGGTCAACAAACCCGATCGCATGCTTCTTTTTCACTTCGGCACAGTATCTGGCACAGAGTCCGCAATGAATGCAGAAGGAGGCCTCTTTTTCAAAACGATTCCTGTCCGCCCCATACTCCTCTGCCAGTTCCTGCAATCGGGGCGAATCCGGGGCGTGAGCCAGAAGCAGTTCCAGGAGGGTTTTGCGAATTCTGTCCACTTTCCCGGACCTGGTTCTGACAATCAGATTCTCTTCCACCGGATAGACGCAGGAAACCACAAGCCGGGTCCGGCCGTGAACCTCCGCTTCAACGATACATAACCTGCACCCGCCGAAGGGTTCCAGCTTTTCGTGATAACACAGTGTGGGTATCACTATACCGGCTCCGTGTGCTGCCTCCAGCACAGTCATGCCTTCCTTTGCGACAATTTCCTTCCCATCAATCTGCAGACGAACGTCACTCATTTTTCTTAACTCTTTTTGGCTATAGTTCTTTTATCCTCTGGGAGCGGTGACGGTACCGGTTCACCGGAGATCTTTGTTACCGCGCTGAATTTCCCGGGACATACCTCAAAACACGTTCCGCACTTCGTGCACTTTTCCTGGTTGATTACATGAATTGTTTTCTTTCCTCCGTCAATCGCATCAACCGGACATTTTTCCCGGCAGATCATACAGGCCCGGCATTTCTCCGGGTCAATATAGTATGCTATCAATTCCCGGCATGACAAGGCTGGACAGCGTTTCTCCCTGATATGCGCTTCATATTCATCTCTGAAATACCGTAAAGTACTGAGGAACGGATTTGGGGCGCTCTTGCCGAGCGCACACAGCGAGGCTTCAACAGCAGTCTCGGAGAGCTCCTCCAGAATTTCTATATCACCTTCTTTCCCGCGTCCTTCAGTAATGTTTGTTAGAATCCTGTCCATCTGCCGCAGACCTTCCCGGCAGGGGAGACATTTACCGCACGATTCATCGGTAAGGAAATGAATGAAATACCGTGCCACGTCAACCATGCAGGTATCCTCATCCATGACAATCATACCGCCGGAACCCATCATTGAGCCGGCCTCTGTGAGTGTGTCGAAATCAACCTTCAGATCCAGCAGTTCCGCCGGAATACAACCGCCGGACGGGCCGCCGGTCTGTACCGCTTTGAATTTCTTGCCCCCGGGTATGCCGCCGCCTATCTTGTAAATAATATCTTTCAGTGTCATACCCATGGGTATTTCCACCAGGCCGGTATTGGTTATCTTGCCCACCAGAGAAAATATCTTTGTTCCCTTGCTTCCTTCAGTGCCGAATCGGGTAAACCAGTCGGCACCGTTATTGATAATAAGAGGTACATTTGCCCAGGTTTCGACATTGTTCAGTACCGTGGGCTTATTCCAGAGGCCCTTGACATTGGAACGAATATACTTTGGTCTGGGCTCACCGACCCTGCCCTCAAGTGCGGTCATCAGAGCAGTGGATTCACCGCAGACGAAAGCGCCTGCACCCTGATGTACAAATACATTGAAGGAGAAGCCTGAGTTGAGAATATTTTCCCCGAGAAAACCATAGGCCGAAGCCTGCTTGATAGCGAGGTTGATATTCTCCACTGCAAGGGGATACTCCTGGCGGACATAGATATACCCTTCACGGGCGCCGACAGCATAGCCGCCGATTATCAATCCCTCGAGCACAGAGTGGGGGTTTCCTTCAAGGAGCGCTCTGTCCATGAATGCACCGGGATCTCCTTCGTCGGCGTTGACAATGACATACTTTGTTTCTCCCGCTGCATTACGGGCGCCTTCCCATTTCCTTCCCGCGGGGAAACCGCCGCCGCCCCGGCCCCGCAGGTTCGACTTCTTTATTTCCTCAACAACCTCTTCCGCAGTCATAAGGGTGAGCGCTTTGGTTAATGCGGTATAGCCTCCTATTTCCAGATAGTCCTCGATGCGACGGGAATCGATCCTGCTGTTCGAACTGATAACGTTTCGTTTTTGATATTTATAAAATGGGATATCGGACTCATGGCTCGCTGTTTCGCCGGTGGCCGAATCAACATAGACAAGACGGTCAACAACCTTTTTTCCGACGATGGTCTGCGATACAATCTCGGAAGCATCCTCAGGCCTTACCTGCAGATAACATATCTCCTCGGGATAAATAACCACCACCGGCCCCCGCTCACAAAAACCGGGGCAGCCGGTTCCTTTAACCGTTACCGCTGTTGTCAACCCCTGTTTTTTTATCTCTTCGGTAAAGGCGGCGATAACTTCACGCGCGCCGGAAGCCAGACACCCGGTACCGGCACATACAGAAATGCACGGTGCCTCCGGTTCTCTTGCGGATAGTATTTCCTGTCTGCAGTTCTCCAGTTCTTCAGGTGAATGACACCGCGCCATAATAATCTTTTACCTATACCTTTCCAGTATGTTTGTCGTATCAGCAGCGGACAGTTTGCCGTGAATAGTTCCGTCGATATCCATTACCGGCCCGAGTGCGCAGCAACCGATGCAGTTTACCGTTTCAAGGCTGAATGTCAGATCCGGATCCGTTTCGCCGGGTTTAATACCTGTAAATTCCTGCACCGTGTCAAGTATCCGCCGTGCACCACGGACATGGCAGGCGGTTCCCATACAGATATGCACTTCGTGGCGTCCTCCGGGCACCATACTGAATGCTTTATAAAAGGTGGCGATATGCAGTATCCGTGAGAAAGGCACGTTTAATCTTTCACTGACACGCTCCAGCGCCTCCCTGGGAAGCCAGTGATTCTCCTTTTGAATCTCCAGCAGAATCTGAATAAGCGCACTGGGCGCACTATTGTGTTTGTCAATAATCCGATCGATTCTTTCGTTATCCATACCTGTTTTTCCTATCCGCTACTTACCTTCATACCAGTGCATAGCATTTACGCTGAACATCATACCTGACCAGTCCCTGCCGTGACGAACGGTTCATGTGTCCTGTCACTTCAGCCGGATTCAAATCCAGCTTGTCGGCAATGTCTGCTGCTGAAAGCGGCCCTTTCCTGAGGAGAGAGACGATCCGGCTTATTGTCAGTTTCTCGCCGATTAACTCATCAAACAGCCGCTGTACCTCGTCACTGGAGAAAAAGGTTTTATATGCCTCTTCCGATTTGGAAGGCGCCCGCAGACGCTGGCGCTCCACCAGCTTAACATAGGGAATCAGCATGTTTACGGCTTCAAGGTTCAGTAGTAATCGATCGTTATCCATCCCTTCTGCGGCGCCGAGTCGGCCGATCTCCTTTACTTTCCCGACAAAGGCATCCATGCGCTCTGCAAAACGGATTCCCTCCGAGGCCGCTATCCACTCAAGCCCCAGCCGATCAGGATTTATTCCTGCATGTTCGAGCAGCTTTTTACCAAGATACATGTTTCCCAGCGCATCATAATTGCCTTCAGTAACATAATGGCACTCACCGGGCCAGCATCCGGCGACAAGGACCCCGTCAGCCCCTTTCAGGAAAGCCCGGAATATAAATGCCAGATCAACCCTTCCGGTGCACATGACGCGGATAATTTTGATCTCTGTGCTGTATTGTAGTCTGGAGACCCCAGCCATGTCCGCGGCGGAGTATGCTCACCAGAAACATAAAAAACAGACGATTTTCGGTCTGTATTCAGATCCTGCGGTCACTCTTTTGTTACTCCTCTGTATTTTTTAATCCTCCACCGCCCCTGATTTGTTTTAATCTTTAAGGGGCGAGGTTACGATGACTGGTTTTCGAACCCATCTGTTAATAATAAATCGCATACTCTTCACTACTCCGTCAATGCCGCGTCAATCTGACATAAAAGCTCTTCATTGGTAAAGTGTTTGAGCATGACGGCATTTGTAGGACACTTTGCACAGCAGAGGCCATCCCCTTTGCAAAGCACCGGATTAACG